>NZ_JBHTVT010000007.1:0-69601 GCF_042792795.1 Isoptericola sp. NPDC056605
CCCGCAGGGCTACGCGCTCTGCGGGGGCGCCGGCTCCTCGCGTTCCGACCGGGATCGCGCCCGCACGCCCTCGATGTGCCGGCGCATGAGCTCCTGGGCCCGCTCGGGCACCCCCGACCGCATGGCGTCGAGGATCGCGCGGTGCTCCTCGACCGCCACCGCCTTGTCGGTGACGCCCTTGCCCGAGAACTGCCGGAACCGCTGCGCCAGGCCGCCGAGGGCGGCGAAGGCGGCCTGCAGGTAGGAGTTGTCCGCGGCCTGTGCGACCAGCGCGTGGAAGCGCTCGTCGGCCTCCCAGTAGTCGCGGAACTCCTGGTAGGTGGGGCCGTTGGACGAGTTCTCGAGCTCGTCGACGGCCTCCTCGAGCCCGGTCAGGAACGCCTCGTCCCCGCGCTCGCACGCGAAGTACGCGTTCGCCGGCTCGACGGCGAGCCGGGCGTCCATGAGGTCCATCAGCTCCTTGGTGGTCGGCGCCGGCGTGACGAAGTAGCCGCGCAGGGCCACCCGTCGCACCATGCCGGTCGCCTCGAGCCGGGCGAGCGCCTCGCGCACGGGCGTGGGCGAGACGTCGAGCTCGCGGGCGATGCCGTCGATGTTGAGGCTGCTGCCCGCCGTCAGGGTGCCGTCCATGAGCCACGAGAGCAGCTCGTCGAACACGTGGTCGGCGAGCGCCCGCCGCGGGACGGCGCGCGCGGTCGAGTTGCTGGTCCTGGGCACGAGCCGATTCTACCGGTGCGGGCCTCGCCGGACCTGCGGCGCCGCGGGTCGGACGAGCGTCTCGGTCGGGCTCGCGGGCACGGTCGGAAGACGTTTTCCGGGCGCCGATAGGCTGTGCACCGGCGAGCACGTCCGGAGTGCCCGCGCGTCGGGCGGGTACCGACCGCCCCGGAGATGGAGGTGTGCTCGTGGCCCGAGCAAGGCTGCAGGACGTCGCCGACCGTGCAGGGGTCTCCCTCGCCACGGCGTCGCGGGTGCTCAACGGGTCGGCGCGGCAGCCGGGGGCCGAGCTGGTCGCGCGGGTCAAGGCCGCGGCCGCGGACCTGGGCTACGTCGTGAACGCGCAGGCGCAGGCCCTGGCGCGCGCCCGGTCGGGGCTGCTCGGGCTCGTCGTGCAGGACATCTCCGACCCCTACTTCTCGTCGATCGCCGCCGGCGCGCAGGCCGCGGCCCGGGCCAGCGGGCGCCTCGTGCTGCTCGCGTCGACCGGCCGGGACCCGGTGGCCGAGCGCGAGGCCGTCGCCGCGTTCGCCGCCCAGCGCGTGGACGCCGTCGTCGTCGCCGGCACCCGGTGGACCCCGGACGACGACGCCGCCCTCGCGGCCGAGCTCGACGCGTTCGTCGCCGCGGGGGGCCGGTCCGTCATCGTCGGCCAGCCGGTGGGCGACGGCTCCGTGGTGCGGCCGCCGAACGCGACCGGCGCCCGCGCCCTCGCCGAGGCGCTGCTGGCGCAGGGGCAGCGGCGGTTCGTCGTGCTCGGCGGGCCGGCCCGCGTCGTGACGTCCCGGGAGCGGACCGACTCGTTCACCGCCGCCGTGCGCGCCGCGGGAGGCGAGGTCACGGAGGTGCTGGTCACCGAGTTCTCCCGCGACGGCGGCTACACGGCCGGCGACGACGTCGCCGAGCTGGTGCGCGAGCGTGCGGCCGAGGAGCCGCTGACGGTCTTCGCCGTCACCGACGTCATGGCCATCGGACTCATCGCCCGCCTGCGCGAGCTGGGGGTCGAGGTGCCGCGCGACGTGCGCGTCGCCGGGTTCGACGACGTCCCCACGCTGCGCGACCACGCGCCCGCCCTGTCCACCGTGCGCATCCCGCTCGAGGAGATGGGCAGCCTCGCCGTGCAGGCCGCCGTCGGCGACGCCGTGCCCGGTGCCGTCACCGAGGTCGGCTACGAGGTGCAGCTGCGCGACTCGACCCGCTGACGGGCCGGCTCAGGCGCGCGCGAGCGTCAGCCCCAGCCCGCGGTGCGCGCGCTCGATCGTGGCCCCGTAGGCGGACAGCATCCGCACGTGGCTGAACCGTGGCCGCGCCGCGACGAGCGCCCCGGTGAGGGCGTCCCGGCGCGCGGCGGCCTCGCGCCACGCCGCGGCGATCTCGGCCGGGTCGAAGCCCGTGACGAGCCCGATGCCGTCCACCAGCCGTGCGCTGTCGCCCACGGGCGTCGTCACCGGCACCGCGCCGCACATGGCGCCCTCGATGAGGCACAGCGGCGCGGCCTCGCCGAACGCCGACGTCAGCGCGACGACGTCCGAGGCCGCGAGCACCTGCTCCATGTCGTGGCGCGCGCCGAGCAGGTGGACGCGACCCAGGAGGTCGGGCCGGTCGGCGAAGGCGTCGCGCAGGTCGGCCGCGAGGTCCGGGTTGGCGGGGCTCATGCCCGAGCCGCACATCACGACGTGCGCGTCGGCGTCGCTCGCCAGCAGCTCGCGGGCCGCGGCGAGGAACAGCCGGGGGTTCTTCATCGCGTCGTAGCGGGCGGCGTACGTGACGACCGTCCCGTCGGCCGGGAGCCGGTGCGCCCCGCGGACCGCGAGGCGTCGTGCGGGGCGGGCAGGGCGGAAGCGCGTGAGGTCGACGCCGTTGGGGATCACGCGGAGCAGGTGCGCGGGCACTCCGGCGGCCTCGTAGGCGTCCCGGGTGGACTCGGCGCAGCAGACCACGGCGGCGAGCCGGCCGTCGTCGGCGGCGCGCAGCAGGTGCCCCAGCCCCGACCCCTGGTGCTCCGGGTCGGACCGGTGCAGGCAGGCGACGACCGGCCGGTCGGGAAGCAGGTCGGGCCGGGCGAGGAGGCGCAGCGGCTGCTCCTTGAGCGACAGCACCACGTCGGCATCGCGCAGCGCGCGGGCCAGGACCTCGGCCTCGGCGTCCGTGAGGACCTCCGGGTCGTGCGGCACCTCCGACGACCGGCCCAGCGACGTCACGCGGACGCCCGCGGCCGTCAGCTGCCGGTACCGGCGGTCGTCGACCATCCGCTGCAGGGCGGCGTCGCGCCGCACCTCGTCGTGGACGCTCAGCGCCGTGTGCCGCTGGCGGCCCTGCGCGTGCAGGCCCGCGACGACCGACGAGTGCAGCACCCGTGCACCGCCGCTGAAGAAGCCCTCGTAGAGGGAGAGCACGCGGACCGCTCCGTGCTCGACGTACCTCTCGATCGTGCGCTCGACGTGCTGCTGGGCCATGGGGACCACCTCCTGCCCCCAGCGTGAGTGGTGATGGTGTGAGGCTGATGACCGGCGTGTGACATTCTCATGACACGTCGTGGGCCGCCCATGGACAGCACTTGGCGTCCTGCGGGACGGACCGGGGCGTCGAGGTCCGGGGCGCGTGCCATCGTGGGCTCATGGTCACGGATCCGCGGCTGCCGACGTCGGTCGCCCTGCTGCGTGGCATCAACGTCGGCGGACGGCACGCCGTCCCGATGGCGGAGCTCGCCGCGTGCCTGCGCGACGCCGGGCACGGCGCGGTGCGGACGTTCCTGCAGAGTGGCAACGTGCTGCTGGCGGCGCGGCCGGCGAGCGGCGCGGGTCTGGAGGGCGCGCTGGAGGAAGCCCTCGCGGAGCGGTTCGGGTTCGCGGTCCCGACGCTGGTCCGGTCGCGCGCGGAGCTGGCCGCCACCGTCGCGGCGGCGCCGCCCGACCACGGCTCGGACGCATTGCGCAGCGACGTCCTCTTCCTCAAGGCGCCCCTCACGGCGGGGGAGGTGCTCGACCAGCTGCCCGAGCTGCGCGAGGGCGTCGACGCCGTCGCGGCCGGACCGGGCGTCGTCTACTTCTCGCGGGTCGCGGCCGAGGCGCGGCGCACGCGGATCACCCGGCTCATGGCGATGCCGGTCTTCGGACGGATGACCGTGCGGACCTGGCGGACCACCACCCGCCTGCTCGCCCTGCTCGACGAGCCGCTGCCCGCCTAGCGCCGGCGGATCAGTCGATGCAGAACTCGTTGCCCTCGACGTCCTGCATGGTGATGCAGGACTCCTCCTCGCCGTCGGCGTACTGCGTGTACAGGTAGACGGCGCCCAGCGGCTCGAGCCGTTCCTGCTCGGCGCGCAGCGCGGCCAGCCGCTCGTCCCCCACCAGCCCGGTGCCGACGCGGACGTCGAGGTGCACGCGGTTCTTCACGACCTTGCCCTCGGGGACACGCTGGAAGTACAGGCGCGGGCCCTCGCCCGTGGGGTCCTGCGCGACGCAGTCCACGCCCTCGGGCATGACGTACCCCAGCACCTCGCACCAGAACCGGGCGACCCGCTCCGGGTCCGCGCAGTCGAAGGTCACCTGGAACTTCCGCACCGTCGCCATGTGCCCACCGTAGGCGCCGCGCCGGCGTGCCCGAAGCGAATTCGAGGCGGTCAGGGCGCGAGCAGCGCGCGGATGTCCCGCTCGGCCTGCGCGGGCGTGACGAGGCGGCAGCCGAGGTCGGTCCACCGGCGCACCAGCGCGGGCTCGGCGCGCAGCAGCCCCCAGCCGCGGCGGACCAGCGTGGGCAACGGCTTGCGCGACTCGGCGACGTCGCGCAGGAACCGGAACCAGAAGTTCACGACGCGCGGCTGGCTGAGGCAGATCGCGTCCGCGAGGATCCCGTCCGCCCGGCATGCCGCCACGAGCTCCGCGGCGAAGATCCCCTCGGCGACGACGACGGGCGCGTCGCCCGCCTCGAGCACCGCGCCTCCGGTGCGCCGCGACGTGGGGATGTCGTACACGGGCACCTCCACGCGGCCGGTGCGGACCACCGCGCGCAGCGCGTCGAGGGCGGCGGCGGAGTCCCAGCTGCGGGGGTCGTCCCAGTCGACGATGCCGTACCGCATCGGCATCCCGGGGAAGTCGATGTCGTGGTAGAAGTCGTCGAGGTTCATCACCGGCAGGCCCAGGCGCCGCGTGAGCGCCGTCTTGCCCGACCCCGACGGGCCCGTGAGGAGCACGATCCTGCGCGCCGGGCGTCGGGCACCCGGCGGCACCTCGAAGAGTGCGTCCGACACCTGCTCCCCGCCGCCGTCGGGCGCGCTTCCGCTGTCACTCACGGGGACCCATTGTGGGGCCCGCCGCGCCCGGGCGTGAACTTTTCCGGGGACGAGGGGAGATACCAGGGGACAGTGACGGTGCACGGCGGCGAGGAGGCAGGGATGGCCCAGCGGTGCGACACGAGACCTGGCGCGACATGACGGCGGTCGCCAGCAGCGAGCCGGTCGCCGGCGACGCCGCGATCATCTCGGCGTCGATCGACGAGCCCGAGCACTTCGCGGCGCTCTACGGGCGGTACGCGAACCAGCTCTACCGCTACGCCTACCGGCGGGTGGGGCCCGAGCACGCCGAGGACGTCGTGGCGGACACGTTCGTCGCGGCGTTCCGGCGTCGCGACTCCTACGACACGGCCCGGACCGACGCCCGGCCGTGGCTCTTCGGGATCGCCACGAAGGAGATCGCCCGCTGGCACCGGGCGGAGGCCGCACGGTACCGGGCGTTCGCGAGGTCGGGGGCGGCGCCGGCCGACGACGGCATGGCGGACGCCGTCGCCGACGCCGTCAGCGCGCGGGCCGCCGGCCCGGCGCTGACCGAGGCGCTGGCGTCCCTGGCCCCCGGCGACCGGGACGTGCTCCTGCTCGCCGCCTGGGGCGAGCTCACCTACGAGCAGATCGCCGGCACGCTCGAGATCAAGATCGGCACGGTGCGATCGCGCCTGCACCGGGCACGTCGGATCCTGCGCGCGCGGCTGCGTTCGCAGGGATGGACGGAGCAGGGACGGACGGAGGAGAGCTGATGGACGAGATGACGATGCTCCGGCAGGCGGGCACCTTGCTCGACCCGCCGACGGCGGGGCCCCCGGTCGCGCTGCGCCGCCGGGTCCTGGAGGAGCTGGAGGCCGCGACCCCGGCCCACCCGGTGCCGACGCTCCAGCTGGTCGGTGGGACGGGTCGGGGACGCCGGCCGGGCCGCGACCGGTCGGACCGGCACCGGTTCGGCAGCAAGGTGGTGATCGCGGCGGGGATCGCCGCCGTCACGGCGGGGGCGCTCGCGATCGTGCCGACGCTCGGCGACGAGCCGGCGGCGAGCGCCGAGGCGGTGGAGATCCTCGAGGCAGCGGCCGCGAAGGCCGCCCAGGAGACGCCCTGGGACCCGGGCCCGGACCAGTTCGTCTACTCCCGGGGCGTTCAGCGGGCCAGCAGCGAGGGAGCGGGGCCCGACGGCGAGTACGTCACCGCCATGGTGACCCAGACCTTGGAGTCGTGGAAGTCCGTCGACGCCCGGCACCCGGGCCTCGTCCGCGGCGTGACGGAGCCGTATCAGGACCCGTGGGACCCCGAGGGAGGTCCGTGGGAGTCGGCGCTGGAGCCCTGCGACGGGACCTGGAAGGCCTGCGGCGACATCCCCGCGTTCCCTCCGGGCATGCCGACCGACGGCGACGCGGGGGCCATGCTCGCGTTCCTGCGGGACACCGTCGAGCCGTACGAGGAGACGGAGGGCCTCCCTGCGGACCGTCCTGACCAGGCGGTGTTCGACGAGATCGTCCGGCTGCTCGAGAACGGCGGGATGCCGCCCGAGATCGAGGCGGGCCTGCTCAGCGCCGTCGCGAAGATCCCCGGGGTCACCGGTGCGGGCGAGCTCACGGACGTCGCCGGCCGCACCGGCGTGGGGGTGGGTCTGACCAGCGCCAGGGGCGCGCGGACGGACCTCATCATCGACCCGCGGACGAACGAGGTCCTCGGGACGCGCTCCGACCACCCCGGCGCCGCCGAGCCTTCCGGGTGGGCGCTCCTCGGGTCAGGGGTTGTCGATGTCGTGGGCGACACGCCCTGACGACATCCCGGACGCGACCAGGAGCACGTGGAGGGTGCGCGGGCCGTGCACGCCCTCCACGCGGTCCAGCTCGATGTCCGACGTCGCGCTGGGGCCGGAGATCCAGGTCAGGGGGCGGTCCGGGTGCTCGCCGAGCAGCCGGACGGCCTCCGGCACCGTCTGCACGGCCTGGTCGGCGCGCACGACGCACAGGTGCACGTCGGGCACCAGCGAGATCGCGCGCCGGCCCTGGTCGGGCTCGCCGTCGAGCACGATAGTGCCCGTCTCGGAGATCGCGACCCGCGCGGCGGTGACGACGGCGGCCACGGCGTCGAGGTCCGTCGCGGCGAGCGGGTGCTCACGCGAGTCGCGCACGACGTCGACGCCCTCGGGCAGCGCGGCCAGCCACGCGTCGTCGAGCCCGGCGGGGACCACCACCCGCACCCCGCGCGAGCTGTCAGGACCAGGACCGTCAGAACCTGCGTGTGGTCCTGACAGCTCGGCGACGAGGGAGGCGACGGTGGCGGGGAGGGCGTCGGCGGCGACCTCGTGCACGTGCGCCTTGTAGTCCACCAGCCGGTCGACGAGCTGCTCCAGCACCTCGGGCGAACCGACGGCGTGCTCGCCGGCCGCGCGGTAGTCGCGCGGCACGGGCTCCGGGTGCGGCGCGGTGCCGACCTTGCCCGACGGCGTCGTGCCGGAGCCGGTCTGCCCCAGCGCCGCGCGCACCCGCGCCAGGACCTCGGTGCGTGCCGTGCTCATGCGTCCTCCTCGGTCGTGACGGACGTGGTCCCGGCGGGTCGGTCGTCCTCACGGGTCTTCCACCACTGCCGGAACGTCTGCCGGGGCGGGGCGGGCAGGTCGCGCGACCTCGTCCAGGCCGACGCGGGCGGCGGCGCGACCGAGACGGCGTGGTCCCGCCCGCCGAGCCCGCTGCCCAGCGTGGCGGCGCGACCGGCGAGGGCGAACCGGTCGCCGTCCGCCATGACCCACGAGGCGGCCTTCATGGCCGTCTTCCACGGGTCGACGGCGCGCGACGACCGGTCGGCGTCCACCTCGCGGGCGCGCAGGTCCACGAGGATCGACGGGATGTCGATCTTCACGGGGCAGACCTCGTAGCAGGCGCCGCACAGCGTGGAGGCGTACGGCAGGGACGCGTTGGGGTCGTGCTGCCCGGACACGCCGCCCGTCGCCGCCGTGAGCTGCGGGGTGAGGATGGCGCCGATCGGCCCGGGGTACACGGAGCCGTAGGCGTGGCCGCCCACCCGCTCGTACACCGGGCACACGTTGAGGCACGCGGAGCAGCGGATGCAGTGCAGCGCCGACCGCCCGACCTCGTCGGCGAGCACGTCGGTGCGGCCGTTGTCGAGCAGCACCAGGTGGAACTCCTGCGGCCCGTCGCCCGGCGTCACGCCCGTCCACAGGGACGTGTACGGGTTCATCCGCTCGCCGGTGGAGGAGCGGGGGAGCAGCTGCAGGAACACCTCGAGGTCGTCGAACGTGGGCACGAGCTTCTCGATGCCCATCACCGTCACGAGCGTCTCGGGCAGCGTGAGGCACATGCGCCCGTTGCCCTCGGACTCGACGACGGCGAGCGTGCCCGTGTCCGCGACGGCGAAGTTGGCGCCGCTCACCGCGACCTTGGCCGACAGGAACTTGCGGCGCAGGTGCGCGCGGGCGGCCATGGCCAGCTCGCGCGGCACGTCGGACAGGTCGGGCGGGGCATCGCCCATGCGGGCGAGGAAGATGTCGCGGATCTCCGACCGGTTGCGGTGGATCGCGGGGACGAGGATGTGCGACGGCATGTCGTCGGCGAGCTGCACGATGAGCTCGGCCAGGTCGGTCTCGATGGCGGCGATGCCCTCGTCGGCCAGCGCCTCGTTGAGCCCGATCTCCTGGGTGGCCATCGACTTGACCTTGACCACCTCGTCGGCGCCCTTGGCCTTCGCGATGTCGGCGACGATCCGGTTGGCCTCCGCCGCGTCGCGCGCCCAGTGCACGACGCCGCCGCGCGCCGTGACGTTCTCCTCGAGCCGTTGCAGCAGGTCCGGCAGGTGCGCCATCACCTGCTGCTTGACGGCGGACCCGGCGTCGCGCAGCGCCTCCCAGTCGGGCACCTCGCCGACGACGGCGGCCCGCTTGGTGCGGATGACCTGCGTGGCGTGGCCGAGGTTGCGGCGCAGCTGGTCGTTCTTGAGGGTCTGCTTCGCGGCGGCGGGGAAGTCGTCGCCCCAGCGCAGGGGCTCCTGCGGGTGGGGGACCGGGCCGAACGGCTCGTCCGCGGGGTCGGCGGCGCGGCGGCGGGTGGGCAGGCCGAGGAAGGTCTGGCTCATCGGGCGGCCTCCGTCCGTGCCGGGCGCTCGCGCTCGGGGCGGGTGAACGTCGTCTCGGGCAGGGGCGTGGGCTCCTCCCGGGTGGAGGCGAGCACCTCCGCCAGGTGCAGGGCGTGGATCCCGGTGCCCTGGCGGGACAGCCCGCCGCCGATGTGCATCAGGCACGACATGTCGCCCGCGGTCAGCACCTCGGCGCCGGTGCCGCGCACGTTCGCCGTCTTGTCCTCGAGCATCGCCGCCGACGTGTCCGCGTTCTTCAGCGCGAACGTGCCGCCGAAGCCGCAGCACGAGTCCGCGGCGGGCAGCTCGACCAGGTCGATGGCGTCGACGGCGCGCAGCAGCCGCAGCGGCTTGTCGCCGACGTGCAGCATGCGCAGGGAGTGGCAGGTGGGGTGGTAGGTGACGCGGTGCGGGAACCAGGCGCCGACGTCGGTGAGGCCGAGCACGTCGACGAGCAGCTCGGACAGCTCGTACGTCTTGGCGGACACGGCCTCCGCCGTGGCGGCGAGGTCCTCGAGGCCCGCGCGGCGGCAGACCATCGCCTGCTGGTGGCGCACCGACCCCGTGCACGACCCCGACGGCATGACGACGGCGTCCCACTCGCCGTCCGCCACGGGCGCGAACGTCTCCACGTGGTTGCGGATCACGGGCACCGCCTCGCGGAAGTAGCCCGTGTTGACGTGCATCTGCCCGCAGCACGCCTGGTCGGCGGGGAAGACGACCTCGTGGCCGAGGCGTTCCAGCAGCCGGACCGTCGCGCGCGGCGCCCCGGGGAACAGGGTGTCGGCGAGACAGGTGGCGGCGAGGGCGATGCGCATACGACTCCTCTGTGCTTCGTGCGGTCGTGCTCCTGCGGTGCCGGCGCGAGGCCGCTGCGGTGCGGCTGTGGTCAGCCACCGGTCGGCTCGGTCCAGCATGACCCGGGCGGGTCGGGGGCGCCACGGCGGCGGCGCCGAGCGGCCACTGTAGCGGATGTGGTCTGACCACTGTGCCGCAGGGTCGTTACGCTGAGCCCGTGCGCACCCACGAACGAGTCCTCGCCCACCTCGAGGAGGGCATCGCCGCCGGCCGCTGGGGCCTCGGCGAGCGGCTGCCCGGCGAGCGGGCGCTCGCGGAGGACCTCGGCGTGTCCCGGCCCTCCGTCCGCGAGGCGATCCGGGTGCTCGACGCGCTCGGCATCGTCCGCCCGGGCGTCGGCTCCGGCCCGACCGCGGGCGCCGTCGTCATCGATCGTCCCGCCGCCGGCCTGGGCGCCGCGGTGCGCCTGCACGTGGCCACCGGCACGCTGCCGGTGCGGGACGTCGTCGCGACCCGGGTGCTGCTCGAGTCGTGGGCCGTGGCCCAGGCGGCCGAGCGGGTGGTCGACCACGCCCCCGGCACCGCCGCGCACCTCGAGGAGGCGCGCCGGCTCCTGGGGCGGATGGAGGACGACGACGTCCCGGCGGCGGAGTTCCTCGAGCTCGACCAGGCGTTCCACCTGGAGTTCGTGCGGATGGCGGGCAACGTGCTCGTCGAGGCCGTGATGACCGGGCTGCGGGGCGCCATCGGCGGGTACGTCGCCGTCGGGATCGAGCGGCTGCCGTCGTGGCCGCGCACCGCCACCCGGCTGCGCGTCGAGCACCGTGCCGTGCTCGACGCCGTCGCCGCCGGGGACGCCGCGGCCGCCTCCGCCGCGGTCAAGGCGCACATCGAGGGCTTCTCCCGGGAGGCCGGCGTCTGACGCCCGCCCGGCGGGCCGCACGGGGCCTGTGGACGGCCGGCGCGGAGGTGTCCGCGGGGGCGGCTAGCGTCCTGCCGGTGGCCGCGGTTCGGCGGCCGGACGCGACGGGCCCGACGGGCGGGGGTGAGGCATGGAGCGGGAGGACGCCGCCCGGCTCGCGCGCGGCCTGATGGCCGAGCACGGGCTGTCGGGGTGGACGTTCCGGTTCGACCGGGCGCGACGGCGTGCGGGCCTGTGCCGGTACGACCGCCGCGAGATCAGCCTGTCGGGGCCGCTGACCGCGCTGTACGACGAGGCGGACGTGCGCGAGGTGGTGCTGCACGAGATCGCCCACGCGCTGGCCGGCGCGCGGCACGGGCACGACGCCGTCTGGCGCGCGACGGCGCGGGCCATCGGTTCCACGGGCCGCCGGGTGGTGCGCGAGGGGAGCCCGGAGGTGGAGGGCGACTGGGTCGGGGAGTGCCCGACGGGGCACCGGGTGACGCGCTTCCGCCGCCCCCAGCGCCCGCAGGCGTGCGCACGTTGCTCGCCGGACTTCGACCGGCGCTTCCTCCTGTCGTGGACGTACCGCGGACGACCGGTCCCCGAGCTCGGTGCGGCGGACGGTGGGGGACCGGCGGACCCGATCACGGCCGGGCCGCGGGTGGACCCGGCCGCCGTCCGGCCGGGGGAGCGGCTGCGGGTGGTCGCCCCGGGGCGGTACGACGGCGTCGTCGGTACGCTCGTGAAGCGGGGGCGCACACGGTTCCACCTACGCGTCGGCAGGTCGGTGCTCACGGTGCCGTTCGGCCTCGTGGAGCGCCCCTGACCGGTGCCGGGCCGGCGGGACACGCCGACGACCGGCCACGGAGCCGACCGCCCCGCGAGCACGGGTGAGAGCAGGGCGGGTGCGGTGGGATGATCGCTCCCATGAGTGAGTCCACCGCACCCGCCCTGACGCTGCCGGCGGGTGCCGCCGGGTCCAGGATCGTCGGCATCGGGCACCATCAGCCCGAGAAGGTCATGACCAACGACGACATCGCGAAGCTCGTCGAGACCAACGACGAGTGGATCCGCTCCCGGACCGGCATCGTCACGCGCCACGTCGCTGCGGACCACGTCACCGTCGCGGACATGGCGACGGAAGCCGCCCGGCACGCGCTCGGCGACGCCGGGGTCGCGGCCGCCGACGTCGACCTCGTGGTCGTCGCGACCACCACGGCGTTCGACCGGTCGCCCAACACGGCGGGCCGCGTCGCCTACGCCCTGCGCACCGGTGTCCAGCCCGGGGCGAGCACCCCCGAGGGCGAGGAGGTGCCCGACCTGCGCAACGTCGTCGGGCCCGCCGTCATCGACCTCAACACGGCGTGCTCCGGCTTCGCGTACGCCGTGGGCGTCGCCGACCAGGCGATCCGCGCCGGGTCCGCGCGCACCGCCGTCGTGGTCGGCTCGGAGAAGCTCACCGCCGTGACCGACTGGTCCGACCGCAGCAGCTGCATCCTCACCGCCGACGGCGCGGGCGCGGTCGTGCTCCAGGCCGCCGACACCCCGGCCGTAGGGCCCGTCGTGTGGGGCTCCGAGCCCGAGCTGACCCCGGCCGTCGTGATCGAGGCGCCGCAGGAGAAGTTCGCGCAGGACGGCCGCGCCGTCTTCAAGTGGGCCATCACCCGCGCCGCGGACCGCGCCAGGCGCGTGGTCGAGGCGTCCGGGCTCTCGCTCGACGACATCGGCGTGCTGGTGGCCCACCAGGCCAACCTGCGGATCATCGAGCCGCTCGCCAAGGGCCTCGGCCTCGAGGACCGCATCGTCGTCACCGACATCACCGAGTCCGGCAACACCTCGGCCGCGTCGATCCCGATGGGGCTGTCCAAGTGGTGGCACTCCGGCAAGATCCCGGCGGGCACGCCGGCGCTGCTCTTCGGCTTCGGCGGCGGCTTCACCTGGGCCGGCCAGGTCGTCATCACCCCGTCGAGGTAGTTCCAGCCGTGCCGAGGTAGCTCGAGATTCGAGCTACCTCGGCAGGGGTGGGGTTGACCGCGCGGCTCGGGTAGGCTGTCGGAAACCGCTTACCCGACGTCGCCGTCGCGGCGACACCCAAGGAGATCGACGATGCCCTCCGTCCCCGCCCCCCCGACCGGCAGCCACCCCGACGCCGAGCGCCGCCGCTACGCCGTCGCGGGCGCCGGCCACCGCGCCGGCATGTACGTGAACGCGCTGATCGGGGACCACGCCGCCGACGGCGAGATCGTCGCGTGGGTGGAGCCCAACCCCGTGCGCGCGGCCGTGCACGAGGCGAAGGTGGCCGCTGCCGTGGGCGGGGAGCGCCCCGTCTACCACCCCGACCACCTGGAGAAGGCCCTCGACGAGCAGCGGGTCGACCGCCTCATCGTGACGTCGGTCGACAACACCCACGCGGACCTCGTCTCCCGCGCGCTGCGCGCGGGCGTCGACGTCGTCGTCGAGAAGCCGATCGCGGCCACGGAGGACGAGGCGCGGCAGATCGCGGACGCCGTCGCCGAGACGGGCCGCGACCTCACGATGACGTTCAACTACCGGTACTCGCCGCGGAACTCGGCGCTGCGCGAGGTCATCGCGTCCGGCGAGATCGGGCAGGTGCTGAGCGTCCACTTCGACTGGGCCCTCGACACCGTGCACGGCGCGGACTACTTCCGCCGCTGGCACCGGGAGAAGGTCAACAACGGCGGCCTGCTGGTGCACAAGTCCAGCCACCACTTCGACCTCGTCAACTGGTGGATCGACGCCGTCCCGCAGCGGGTCTTCGCCAGCGGCGGCCGCCGGTTCTACGGCGACGACGCCGCGCACGAGGTCGGCTACGAGCCGACGGCGGGGGAGCGGGCGCTGAACGAGCAGGGCGTGGACCCGTGGCGCATCGACGTCGACGCGGACCCGTACCTCTCCGAGCTGTACGGCCCCGAGGCGCAGGCCGTGGACGGCTACCGCCGCGACCGCAGCGTCTTCGACGCCGGCATCACCACCGAGGACACCCTCGGGCTCGTCGTCGAGTACGCCGGCGGGCCGGTGCTCACCTACTCGCTCACGGCCAGCGCGCCGTGGGAGGGGTACCGGGTCGTCGTCAACGGCTCGCGCGGCCGCGCCGAGCTCGAGGTGGTCGAGCGCGGGTCCGTCGTCTTCGGCGCCGACGGCAAGGCGACCGTCGACCCGAGCTTCACCGCGACGTTCGGCGAGGACACGGTGCGCCCGGAGGGCGAGCGGCTCGTCGTGCAGAAGCACTGGGAGCGCGCGGAGGAGCGGCCGATCGTCGCCGTCGGGCACGGCGGCCACGGCGGCGGCGACGCCCTGCTCCTCGCCGACGTCTTCCGCGGCCGCACCGAGGCCGACCCGCTCGGCCGCGCTGCCGGCTTCCGCGACGGCCTGCGCGCGTCCGGCATCGGCTACGCCGGCAACCGTTCGCTGGCCACCGGCGACCCGGTGCGCCTCGACGACCTGGGTCTCGGCATCGACCTCTGACCCTGCGCCGTGGGAGCACCCCTCTGCCGAGGTAGTTCCTGCCCCAGGCCAGGAACTACCTCGGCGCGAGGTGAGCTACCTCGGCAGGGGTGGCACTACCTCGGCGACGTGGAGCGCAGCACGCCCGCACCCGCGCCGGCGTCCACGACGGCGGGCACGGCCCGGGTGGGCAGCAGCCGGTAGCGGTAGTGGTCGGACGGCGTCCACCGCGCCTCGTCGGCGAGCGGCGCGTCGGCCGCGGCGTTGAACGCGCCGACGACGTCGACGGGCCGTCCGTTCACCAGCGTGCCGGTCTCGCGCAGCATCGTGCCGCCGTAGGCGCCCACCGCCCGCGCCGGGTCGACGCCCCGGGCGAGGCGCAGCGCGTTGTTCTCCACGACCAGGCTCGACTCCTTGCCGGCGCCCCAGAAGTACTGGAACGTCGACGCCGTCGACTGCGCGTAGGAGTTGTCGTAGACGTGCACGTCGCCGAAGCGCACGCGCGGCGCGCGCTGGCCGATGTCCTGGAAGTGGTTGTGGTGGATCGTCACGCGGTGCTGGCCGCGGTCCTGCAGCCGTGAGTCGGACGAGCCGATGATCATCGTCTTGTCGTGGGACTCGAAGCGGTTCCACGACACGGTCACCAGGTCGCCGCCGTGCGTGACGTCGAGCAGGCCGTCGTGGATCTCGAACGGCCGACCGAACACCTGCGGCAGCGACGACGCCGGGTGGTCCCCGTCGTCGAAGGTGTTGTGGTCCACCCACACGCCGGTGGACGTCCAGACGGACAGGTTGTCGTAGGCGGAGTTCCAGTTCCCGAGGTCGCCGTCGGTGGGGTCCCACTGCGGGAAGCAGTCGCGGCCGTCCGAGAGGGTCAGGTTGCGCACGATGACGTTGTGCGAGTCGCGGATCCGCAGGTTCGCCCCGACGATCCGGGCGTCGTCGCCCACGCCGACGATCGTGACGTTCGAGCCGACGTGCACCTGCGTCTGCGCGGCCTGGACCTTGGCTGCGGCGACCCGCGCGTCCTCCAGCGGCCCGGCGGGCTCGTCGGTGCCCCAGACGGCGGGGTCGTAGGCCGCGACGTAGTCGTCCATGGAGAACGCGTCCCCGGTGCCTGCCACCGGCACCCGGCCGGCGAGGTCCTGGCAGTCCAGCGCCGTGCCGTCCTCGCCCGTGAACGCGTCGATCGTGCCGCGCACGTAGACGATGCGCGGCACCTCGAGCCCGCGCCCGTCGTCCAGGTCGGCGCCGGCACGGCCGCCCAGGGCGTCGCGGAGCTCGGCCCACGTGTCGACGACGTACACCTCGGACGCCGCGGCCGCGGCGCCCCCGGTGACCGGCGCGGAGTCGCGTGCGACTCCCTCGGGCGCCGTCGTCGTGGCGACCGACGCCCACCCGTCCGCGCCCGGGGTCACGACCTGGCGGCCGAGATCGGTGCGCGCGGGATGGCCGGGGCCGGGGTGCCCGCCGTGGGCCGAGGCGGCGCCGGCGCCGGCCGTGACGAGCAGCGCGGTGGCGGCGAGGGCGGCGGCCGCGCGGGGACGGCGTCGGCCCGGGAGGGCAGGGGAGGGCTGGGACGGCTGGGGCATGGTGCGAAACTCCTTCGTTCCGGCGGTACCCGTCCGACGACGGTGTCGGCCGGGGAGGTGCGGCGCGTCAGCCGGCCCAGGGCGCCCCGAGCTCGGCGAACGTGCGCTGCGTGCGTGCGACCTCGGCGCACCAGTGCTCGACGTCGCGCACCACGGGGCGCCGCTCGTCGCCGTCGCCGTGCCACTCGACGTGCTCGGGCGCGATCGGCGTCGGGTCGGCGCTGGTGCGCACGGCCTCCAGCACCCGCATGAACGCGCCCGTGTCGCGGACGTCGCACAGCAGGGGGCGGCGGTCGTCGGCGCGCGCGGCCAGCAGGTCGTCCAGCAGGGAGGCGCGCCCGTACGACTTGTCCATCTGCACGGAGTCCGTGCGCAGCAGCAGGCGGTCGTGCTCGTACTCGAGGACCAGCTCGCCGCGGGTGCCGGTCACGACCACCCGCGCGGGGGCCCGCTCGGCCGCGCACAGCGTGAGGCCGAAGCCGTACCGGCGTCCGGCGGCGTCCTTGACCCGCACCGCGGAGGTGTCGTCGGCCTCGATCGGGTTGGCGCGGTACAGGTCGGTGTCCACCCAGGCGACGTCCTGCGCGGTGGTCGCCCCGCCCAGCCGCAGGGTGGTCGCGACGGCGTGCGCCAGCGGGTTGGTCACCACCCCGTCGACGACGTCGCGGCCGTCGAGCCGACGCCGGCCGGCCCAGGCGGCGCGCCTCCAGTACGACGCGGTGCGCACCCAGGTGCCGACGGCTCCGAGCCCCTGCACCTCGCCGATCTCGCCCCGGGCCAGGAGGTCCGCGGCCGCGGGCAGGGCGTGCGACCCGAAGGTCTGGAAGCCCACCTGGCAACGGCGGCCCGTCCGCTCGGCCACCGCGACGAGCTCGGCGTGCTCGGCGAGCGACGCCGTCGTCGGCTTCTCCAGCAGCACGTCGATGCCCGCCTCCATGGCGGCGCGCGCGAGCGGCAGGTGCGTGGGGATGGGTGTGCTCAGCACGACGACGTCGACGCGCGCCTGCGGGGTGGACAGCAGGTCGCCGAGCGTCGGGAACCAGGGGGCCCCGGCGTCGTGCGCGTCGTGACCGGGGCCCGGCTCGCGCGGGTCGACGACGGCCGCGAGCCGGGCCCGTCCGGCGCGCTGCAGCTCGAGCACCCGGCGCACGTGGGAGGCGCCGTGGCCGTGCAGGCCCACGACCGCGATCTGCGGGGCGAGTCCGTCGGAGGTCGGGTCGGTCATCGTCGTCCTGTCCGTGTCGTGGCGCGTGCCGGGAGGGGGTCAGCGCAGCCTGGCGGCGAGGGCCGCGGCCTCGTCGTGGTCGAGCGCGCGGTCCACGAGCGCGGCCACGACGCCCGTCTCGACGGTGCCGCCCGCTGGCACGACGAGCGGCGTGTCCCAGGCGAGCGCGGGCCCCGCGCCGGGGTACTCCGCGGCGCGCAGGAACCAGGGGCGCGGCGGCGACGTCTGCGCCAGCAGCAGCGTCGTCGGGCGGTCCTCGGCGTAGGGGTCGTGGTGCTGCTGGACGTACGCGACCCAGGGCGAGGTGCTGCCGTGGGCCAGCGCCTCGCCCTCGCCGTCGGCCGACAGCACGACCGTGCTCTGCGACATCGGCGCGCGCCAGAAGACGCCGCCGTACCCGGCGCCCGGGCGCCCGTTGGTGGCCGGCGAGCGGATCTCCAGCGGCTGGTACGACGCGTGCAGCGTGGTGCGCCAGTCGAGCACCCACGTGCCGTCGTCGAGGAGGCGGGCGCCGAGCCGGCGCTGCTCGTCCAGCAGGGGGTTGCCGTGCTCGTCGTCCCAGCGCACCGCGTCGTGCAGCACGTGGGGCGCGAGCGGGTCGACCTCCGCGCGCGTGCTCACCTGGCGGCCGTGGTTGGGCAGCAGGGTGGGTCCGACGTCGGCCACGAACGTGCGGCCGCCCCAGAAGCTCGTGCCGTTGACGTCGGGCACCGCCACGCTCACGCCGTAGTGGTGCCGGTGGTCCACCGGCTCGGACTCGGTGAGGGCCACGCCCGCCAGGGAGTGCACCGGGTGCAGGTACGGGCGCGGGGAGTGGATGGCCGGCAGCCGCTCGCCGTCGACGTAACGCGCCAGGGGCACCCGGTCGCGCGTGTGCCGCAGCACGATCTCGCGCGGCTCCACGGACCACGTCGGGCCCGGGTCGACGACGTCGGCCTCGGGCGCCGCGGCGGGCTCGGGCTCCGCGACGACGGCCCGGGCGATGCCGCGCGGCGCCGGGCCGGTGCTGGAGCGGGCCTCGAGGCGGGCGGTGAACCGGGTGGTGGTGGCCGCGTGCGCGTCGTCGTCGATGACGGCGTGCAGCTCGCGCCACGCCTGGCGGCCCAGCTCGGCCTGGGGCACGGACACGGTGGTCAGGCCGGGCGTCGCGTACCGGGCGAGGTCGATGTCGTCGTAGCCGGCCACCGAGATGTCGCCGGGCACGGCGACGCCCGCCTCGTTGAGCGCGGCCAGGAGGCCGAACGCCACCAGGTCGTTGTAGGCGACGACGGCGGTGGCGCGGCTCGCGAGCACCTCGCCCGCGGCGGCGTGGCCGGACGCCAGGTCGGCACCCACGGGGAGCTCGACGATCTCGAGGTCCGGGTGGCGGTCGCGGGCGGTGGCGAGCCCGGCGCGCCGGGCGACGTCGGTCGCGGCGGCCCGCGGGCCGGCGAGATAGGCGAGGCGGCGGTGCCCGAGGCCGACGAGGTGCTCGACGACCTGGACGGTGGCGTCCTCGTAGTCGATGACCAGGCTGGGGGTGGCGGGGTGCTCGACCGCGCGGTTGATCACCGCCGCCGGCGTCACGAGGGGGAGCAGCGCGTCGAGCGCGGTGCCGGGCATGCGCGGCGCGACCAGGATGAGCGCGTCGCAGCGCATGCGCGCCTCGCGGGCGATGGCCGCCTCCTCCGAGGGGTCCTCGGCGGCGTCGGCGACGAGCACGCGGTAGCCGTCCTCCGCGGCGGCGGAGGTCACGCCGCGCAGGATCTGCTGGAACACCGGGTTGCCCAGGTCGGGCACGACGAGGGCGACGGTCTCCGTGCGCCCGAGGGACAGGCTGCGCGCCACGTTGCTGGGGCGGTAGTTGAGGTCGATCGCCGCCTCCTGCACGCGCGCGGCGATGGCGGGGTCGACGGTGCTGCGACCGTTCATCACGCGGGAGACCGTGGCGCGCGAGACGCCTGCGGCGGCGGCGACGTCCGCGATGGTGACGGACGGGCGCCGGACGTTCAGCTCAGGCATCGATGCCTCCTCGTGCTCACGAGCCGACGGTACACCATTGGAAACCGGTTCCTCTCGTGGTACGTTCCCGAGAAGCAACCGGTTTCCAGGAGGAGCGGGTTCCTGGACACCTCGGATCGACGAAGATCAGGAGGCCGGCGATGACGCCCACCAGCACGCCGATCGGCAGCGGGACCGGCGGGGTGCCGCGATGGCGGTGATCCAGGAGGTCGCGCGCGCCCGAGGTGCCGCCCGGGAGCGGCGCAAGGGGGACGGCAAGGCCGCGGCGCTCTTCCTCGCCCCGTGGTTCGTCGGGCTGGTCCTCGTCACGGCGTTCCCGCTCGTCGCGTCCCTGTACCTCTCCTTCACGGACTACAGCCTGCTCGAGGCCCCGGGCTGGATCGGGCTCGAGAACTACACGGCGATGTTCTCCGACCCGCGGTTCTTCCAGGCGCTCAAGGTCACGTTCACCTACGTGCTCGTCTCGGTGCCGCTGCAGCTCGCCGCCGCGCTCGCCCTCGCCATGGTGCTCGACAAGGGCCTGCGCGGCCTCGCGTTCTACCGGTCCGTGTACTACCTGCCGTCGCTGCTCGGCGGCAGCGTCGCCATCGCCATCCTGTGGCGCCAGGTGTTCGGGGCCGACGGCCTCGTGAACCAGGTCCTCGGGTTCTTCGGGATCGAGGGGGTCGGCTGGGTGTCGCACCCCGACTACGCGCTCGGCACCCTCATGATCCTCAACGTCTGGACGTTCGGCGCGCCGATGATCATCTTCCTGGCGGGGCTGCGGCAGATCCCGGCGATGTACTACGAGGCCGCGTCGATCGACGGCGCCGGCCGCTGGCGCCGGTTCCGCAGCATCACGGTGCCGCTGCTCACGCCGATCATCTTCTTCAACCTGGTGCTGCAGCTCATCGGGGCGTTCCAGTCGTTCACGCAGGCGTTCATCGTCAGCGGGGGCACGGGCGGGCCGGTCGACTCCACGCTCTTCTACACGCTGTACCTCTACGAGAAGGGCTTCAGCTCCTACCAGATGGGGTACGCGTCCGCGATGGCGTGGTTCCTGCTGCTCGTCGTGGCGGGGATGACCGCCGTGAACTTCCTCGCCTCCAAGTTCTGGGTCTTCTACGATGACTGACGCTCCCGCGCGGACCGAGCCGCGCCCCGGGTCGCACCCCACGGGTCCCCGTCCCACGCTCTCCGAGGTGGCGGCGACCTACCCCGAGCGGCGTCCGCCCCGCGGCCGCGCCTGGGCCGCCGTCCGCCGCGTGCTGCGGCACGTCGCGCTGATCGCCTTCGGGCTGGTCATGCTCTACCCGCTGCTGTGGATGCTGGCGAGCTCGTTCAAGCCGACCGAGCTCATCTTCCGCGAGCCCGGGCTGATCCCCACCGAGTGGGACCTCGGCAACTACACGGATGGCTGGAACGCCCTGCTGGACCCGTTCAGCCACTACCTGCTGAACTCGGCGATCGTCGTGCTCGGCTCGGTGCTGGGCAACCTGGTCTCGTGCTCGATGGCGGCCTACGCGTTCGCCCGGCTGAAGTTCCGGGGCCGCAACCTGTGGTTCGCGATCATGCTCATGTCGATCATGCTGCCGATCCACGTGATCATCGTGCCGCAGTACATCCTGTTCTCGTCGCTGTCGTGGATCAACACGTTCCTGCCGCTGATCGTGCCGAAGCTGCTGGCCACGGACGCGTTCTTCGTATTCCTCATGGTGCAGTTCTTCCGCGGCATCCCGAAGGACCTCGACGAGGCGGCCCGCCTCGACGGCTGCGGGCACGTGCGCATCTACCTGCGGATCATGCTGCCGCTGTCGTTGCCGGCGCTCGCCACCACCGCGATCTTCACGTTCATCTGGACGTGGAACGACTTCTTCAGCCAGCTCATCTTCCTGACGAAGCCGGACATGTACACCGTGCCCATCGCGCTGCGGACCTTCGTGGACGCCACGAGCAACAGCTCGTGGGGGCCCTTGTTCGCGATGTCGATCGTCTCCCTGATCCCCGTGTTCCTCGTCTTCCTGTTCGGCCAGAAGTACCTCGTCAAGGGCATCGCCACCACCGGCATCAAGTAGTTCGCACCCGTCGTTCGAAGGAGAACCTCATGCGAGTCACAGCCACCCGGGCCCCGCGGCGCCGCGGTGTCGCGCTCGTCGCGCTCACCGCGGCGGGGGCTCTCGCCCTCACCGCCTGCTCCGGCGACTCCGGCGCCCTGCCGTCCGACGAGGACGACGGCGGCGACGGGAACGTCGAGATCCGCTTCGCGTGGTGGGGGTCGGACGACCGGCACAAGACCACGCAGCAGATCATCGACCTGTTCGAGGAGAAGAACCCCGGCATCACCGTCGTGCCGGACTACACCGACTGGGACGGCTACTGGGACAAGCTCGCCACGGCCACGGCGGGCGGCGACACCCCGGACGTCATCACCCAGGAGGAGCGGTACCTGTCCGACTATGCGTCGCGCGGCGTCATCGGCGAGCTGAGCGGCGTCGACACGTCCGAGATCCCCGAGGACATCCTCAGCACGGGGGAGGTCGACGGCAAGCTCGTCGGGATCCCGACGGGCGTCAACGCGTACGCGATGGTCGCCGACCCGCAGATCTTCGCCGACGCCGGCGTCGAGATGCCCGACGACACGACCTGGACCTGGGACGAGTACGTCGACATCGCCGGGCAGGTCGCGAAGGGCGCGGGCGACGGCGTCTGGGGCGCGCAGGACTACGGCTTCAACGAGGCCGGGCTCAACGTGCTGGCACGGCAGAAGGGCGAGACCCTCTACGACGCGGACGGCACGCTGGGCGTCTCGAAGGAGACGGTCGCGGAGTTCTTCCAGACGTCGCTGGACCTCATGGCGAACGGCGGCCAGCCCGACGCGTCGAGGTCGGTGGAGTACCAGAACGCCGGGCCGGAGGGCTCGCTGCTCGGCACCAACGCCGGCGCGATGGGCGTGTGGTGGTCCAACCAGCTCGGCGCGCTCTCCGACGCGTCCGGCCACGAGCTGGAGCTGCTCCGCCTGCCCGGCGAGTCGGAGTTCGAGCGCACCGGCATGTACTTCAAGCCGGCCATGTACTACTCGGTCTCCGCGAAGACGGAGCACCCCGAGGAGTCGGCGAAGCTCGTGGACTTCCTGCTCAACGACCCGGAGGTCGCCGAGCTGCAGCTCACCGACCGCGGCCTGCCGGCCAACCTGACGGTGCGCGAGGGGGTCCTGCCCGAGCTGACGGCCGCGGACCAGAAGGTCGCGGACTTCATGGCGGCCCTGGAGCCCGAGATCGTCGACAACCCGGCCGTGCCGCCGAGCGGCGCGAACGAGATCCAGGACATCATGATCCGGATCAACACCGAGGTGCTGTTCGAGCGCATGACGCCCGACGAGGCGGCCGACGCCTTCCTCCAGGACGTGGGCGCGGCGATCGGCGGCTGACGGCTCTCGCGCCGAGCGTGCTGACCTGATTCCTCCACGGTTCGCTCGGGGATCGGGTCAGCACGCTCGATCGCGTCCACCGGAGGGTCAGGAGGGGTCGACGACGCGCGCGACGACGGCGCAGCGGTCGTCGCCCGGCGCGGCGCCGGTGGCGGCGCGCACGAGCAGGTGGCGCAGGGCCGTGCGCTCGGTGTCGTCCAGCCCGGCGAGCAGCTCGTCCTCGGCGGTCCGCACGCGGGCGTCGAGGTCGGCGAGGACGGCACGGCCGTGGTCGGTCACGACGATCCGGCGCGCGCGGCGGTCGGCCGGGTCGGGCTGCCTCTCGACCAGCCCGCAGCCGGCCAGCTCGTCGAGGAGGTACGTCATCACGGTGCGGTCGATGCCGAGCCGGGCGGCGAGCGCCGCCTGGGTGGGCGGGGCGTCGTGGGTGACGGCGGCGAGGACCTCGTAGCCGCGGCCCCCGTGCGGGACGTCGGCGCAGGCGGCCGCGACGCGGGCGCTCCACTCGCGCAGCAGCGCGGCGAGGGACCAGCCCAGCGGGGACGGGGCGTCCGCGCTGGTGGCGGTCTCCGCGGTGCTGCGGGTCGTGTCGGCGGTGGTGCTCACCGTGCCATGGTAAGCGGAATGTGCGGCGCGGCAGAAGAGTTGCCGCTGATATCGTCTGTACGACAGACGATCTCCCGGACGACGGGAGCGGTCCTCCCGCGAAAGGTCCCGCATGACGGACTACGGCCACGACCTGGTCTTCGGCACGTTCCTCACCCCCACGAACCGCGACCCGCAGCAGCCGGTGCGGCTCGCGCAGGCCACGGAGGCGGCCGGGCTCGACCTGGTGACGTTCCAGGACCACCCGTACCAGCCGGGCTTCCTCGACACGTGGACCCTGCTGTCCTGGGTGGCCGCGCAGACCGAGCGGGTGACCGTCGCGGGCAACGTGCTCAACCTGCCGCTGCGGCCGCCCGCCGTGCTCGCGCGCGCCGTCGCGTCGCTCGACCTGCTGTCCGGGGGCCGCACCGCGCTCGGCCTCGGCGCCGGCGGGTTCTGGGACCCGATCGTCGCGATGGGCGGCACGCGCCTCACCCCCGGCGAGTCCGTCGACGCCCTCGACGAGGCGCTCGACATCATCCGCGGGATCTGGGACGGGCGGGAGCGCCGCTCGTTGCGGGTCGACGGCACCCACCACCGCGTCGCCGGCGCCAAGCGCGGTCCCGAGCCGGCCCACGACGTCCCGATCTGGCTCGGCGCGCTCAAGCCCCGCATGCTGCGGCTGATCGCCCGCAAGGCCGACGGCTGGCTTCCCTCGCTCGCGTACCTCAAGGACGGCGACCTGCAGCGCGGGCACGCGATCATCGACGAGGCCGCCGCGGAGGCGGGGCGCCACCCGGCCGAGATCCGGCGCCTGCTCAACGTGCAGGGCGCCGTCACCGCGCAGTCGCAGGGCTTCCTCCAGGGCCCGGTGGAGCAGTGGGTCGACGAGCTGGCGACGCTCGCGCTCGAGGACGGCATCGGCACCGTGATCCTTGCCGCCGACGACCCCACCCTCATCCAGGTGTACGGCCAGGAGGTCGCGCCGGCGGTGCGCGAGCTGGTGGCGCGCGAGCGTGCGTCGTCGGGCACGACGCCCGCCGCCACGCAGCGCGGCGCGCGGGCGATCGCGCTGCGCCGGCCCGGCATCGACTACGCGGCGGTGCCCGCGGCGCTCGCGGCCTCCGCCGTCGAGCCCGGCGACCGTGCGTACGACGGCGTGCGGCACAACTACCTGCGCTCCGGGGCGCCCGGCCTCGTCCTGCGTCCCCGCGACACCGCGCAGGTGGCCGAGGCCGTGCGGTTCGCGCGGTCGCAGGACGTGCCGCTGGGCGTGCGGTCCGGCGGGCACGGCATCAGCGGCCGGTCGACCAACGACGGCGGGATCGTCGTCGACCTGGGCGCGCTGGACCAGGTCGAGGTGGTCGACGAGGCCGCCCGGCGCGTGCGGGTCGGCGTCGGCGCGACGTGGGGTCGTGTCGCCGAGGTGCTCGCGCCCCGAGGCTGGGCGATCAGCTCCGGCGACTCGGGTGGCGTGGGCGTCGGCGGGCTGGCCACCGCGGGCGGCGTCGGCTTCCTCGGACGCCTGTACGGGCTGACGATCGACCACGTCGTCGCGGCGGAGGTCGTCACGGCCGACGGGCGCGTGGTGCGCGCGTCCGCCGACGAGCACCCCGACCTGTTCTGGGGGCTGCGCGGCGCGGGCGGCAACCTGGGCGTCGTCACGTGGGTGGAGATCGAGGCGATGGCGCTGGGGGACCAGGGCGCCGTCGTGTTCTCGCAGATGACGCTCGACGCGACCGACGTCGCGGGCACCCTCGAGCGGTGGGGCGCCGTCGTCGAGTCCGCGCCGCGCGAGCTGACGAGCTTCCTCATCCTCTCGCCCGGCCGTCGGGGGCGGCTCGCCGACGGCAGCGACGACCAGGGCCCGGTCGCCCAGCTCATGACCGTCTGGGCGGGCGACGACACGGACGCCGCCGTCGAGCAGCTCGAGCGGCTCGCCGGCGCCGGGCCGCTGCTGGGCCACCAGGCGTACCTGCTGCCCTACGCGGGCGTCGTGCAGGCGGGGGAGAAGCACCACCAGGGCGGCGGCGACCCCGCCGTGCGCTCCGGGCTGGTGGCGCACCTGGACACCGCGACCGCCCGCGCGTTCGAGAAGCTCGCGCTGTCGGGGGAGGCGTACTTCCTGCAGGTCCGCGCCACCGGCGGCGCCGCGAACGACGTCGAGGAGGGCGCGACGGCGTACGCGCACCGGCACCAGAACTTCCTGCTGTCGGCGATGTCGTCGTCGCAGGCCAGGCTCGACGCCGTGTGGGACGACGTGATGGCGCCGTACACCGACGGGCTGTACCTGTCGTTCGACACGGACACCCGGCCCGAGCGGATCACGGACGCCTTCCCGGAGCCCACGCTGACCCGCCTGCGCGAGGTGAAGCGCGACTGGGACCCGGAGAACGTGTTCCGTGCGAACTTCCCGGTGCCGCCCGCCGAGTGATCGCACCGCGCGACGCGTCGGCCGGGTGCGCGAGGATGGGGCCATGCCTCTCGCACCTCGGTACCTGGCCGACGACGCCCGCTACGAGTCGATGACCTACCGCCGCACCGGCCGCTCCGGCCTCGACCTGCCCGCCCTGTCGCTGGGCCTGTGGCACAACTTCGGCGACGTGAACCCCTTCGACAACCAGCGCGCCATCCTGCGCCGCGCGTTCGACCTGGGCATCACGCACTTCGACCTCGCGAACAACTACGGCCCGCCCTACGGCTCGGCCGAGGAGAACTTCGGCCGGCACCTGGCCAAGGACCTCGCTCCCTATCGCGACGAGCTCGTCATCTCCACGAAGGCCGGCTACGACATGTGGCCCGGCCCGTACGGTGACCACGGCTCCCGCAAGTACCTGCTCTCGTCGCTCGACCAGTCCCTGACGCGCATGGGCCTGGACCACGTGGACGTCTTCTACCACCACCGCCCGGACCCCTCGACGCCGCTCACCGAGACCATGGGCGCCCTCGCGTCCGCCGTCCAGCAGGGCAAGGCGACGTACGTCGGCGTCTCGAACTACTCGCCGTCGCGCACGCGCGAGGCGGCGCAGGTGCTCGCCGACCTCGGCGTGCCGCTGCTCATCCACCAGCCCAGCTACTCGATGTTCAACCGGCACGTGGAGATCGCCGACCGCGACGACGCCTACGACGGCCACCAGAGCGAGTCGCTGCTCGACGTCGTCGAGGACCTGGGCGTCGGCACGATCGTCTTCTCCCCGCTGGCGCAGGGCCTGCTGACCGGGCGGTACCTGGGCGGTTCGGCGCCGGAGGGCTCGCGCGCCGCCCGCAGCGACTCGCCGTTCCTGTCGTCGTCGAACCTCACGGACACGTACCTCGACCGCGCGCGGGCCCTCGCCGCGATCGCCGAGGGTCGCGGCCAGACGCTCGCGCAGCTCGCCCTCTCGTGGGTGCTGCGCGACGCGCGCGTGACGTCGGCGCTCATCGGCGCCTCGTCGGTGGCGCAGCTCGAGGACAACGTGGCCGCGCTGTCCGCGCCGGCGCTCACCGACGACGAGATCGCGGCCATCGAGCCGCACGCCGTGGACGGCACCGGCCGCTGAGCCTTCGTCGCCACCGACCGGGAGGAGGAGCGCCGATGGTGGTCTGCTGGTTCGTCGGGCTGACGACGCTCGACGTGGTGCACCGGGCGTCGGGACGCCCGGGCGCGAACGAGAAGGTCACCGCGACGCGGCAGGACGTCGCGGCCGGCGGCCCGGCGGCCAACGCTGCCGTGACGGCGGCCGCGCTCGAGGCGCACGCGATCCTGGTCAGCGCGCTCGGCGCCGGGCCGATCGCCCAGGCGGTGCGCGCGGACCTCGACGACCGCGAGGTGCAGGTGCACGACGTCGCGGGCCCGGACGAGGAGTTCCCCGTCGCGGTCTCGGCGGTGCTCGTCGACGACGCGACGGGGGAGCGCTCCGTGGTCTCGCCCGACGCGGCGCTGGTCGCGGTGCGCGCGCCGCGGCCCGACGCCCTCGCGGGGCTCCCCCGACCGGACGTCGTCCTCGTCGACGGCCACCACCCCGCGATCGCCCGGGCCGTGCTCGCGCACGTCGACGAGCTGCGTCCCCGGCCGCTGATCGTGGTGGACGGCGGCCGGTGGCGGCCCGTGTTCGCCGACCTGCTGCCGGCGGCGGACGTCGCCGCCCTCAGCGCGGACTTCACCGTGCCGGCGGACGTCGCGCCCGGCGCGGCCGACGCCGCGCACGGCGCGCTGCTGCTGGGGGCGCGGTCCGTGGTGGTCACCCACGGCGGGGACCCGGTGACCTGGGCGCTGCCGCGCCGGCGCGACGACGGCGCCGTCGTGGTCGGCGAGCACGGCACCGTGCCCGTGCCCCGGGTCGACGTGCAGGACACCCTCGGCGCGGGCGACGCGTTCCACGGCGCGCTGGCCGTGGCGGTCGCCCGCGGGGCCGGGCTGCAGGACGCCTGCGCCGCCGCCGTGCGCGTCGCGAGCGTCCGGGTGCGGAAGGTCGGGCCGCGTGCCTGGCTCGCGCACCTCCCCGAGCTGTCAGAGCCACGTGCAGGTTCTGCTGCTCCTGGCCCTGACAGCTCGCGGGACGAGGGGTGACGACGGTCGGGGCGACGACGGCGGAGCTCGTCGCGCGCGCCCGGCGGCTGGCGGTGCCCGGCGAGCGGCGCGTCCTCGGGATCGTCGGCCCGCCGGGGGCGGGGAAGTCGACGCTCGCGCGGGCGATCGTCGAGGCGCTCGGCCCGGCGCTGGCCGTCGAGGTCGGGATGGACGGGTACCACCTGTCGAACGCCGTCCTGGCCGACCTCGGCCGCGGCGACCGCAAGGGCGCGGTCGACACGTTCGACGACGCCGGGTACGCGGCGTTGGTCGCCCGCCTCGCCGACGCGCGTCCCGGCGACGCGCCCGTCTACGCTCCGGTCTTCCGCCGCGAGATCGAGGAGCCCGTGGCGGCGGGGGTCGCCGTGCCGGCCGACGTGCCGCTGGTCGTGACGGAGGGCAACTACCTGCTCGCGCCCACCGGCGCGTGGCCCGCCGCCCGGGCCCGCATGACCGAGGTCTGGTACCTCGACGTGCCCGACGTCGTCCGCCTCGCGCGCCTCGAGGACCGGCACCACGCCTTCGGCAAGAGCCGCGACGACGCCCGCCGCTGGGCGAACGGCTCCGACCAGCGCAACGCCGAGCTGATCGAGGCCACGCGCGACGGCGCCGACGTCGTCGTGCGGTGGGCCGGGTGACGACGTCAGCCCGGTCCCGCGCGGCCCGGAGAACGTCGCGCCGACGAGGCTCCGGTCGGCAGCCCGTGGCCCACGAGGCACGGGTGAGAGGGCGTGCCTGGGCGGGCGTCGTGGCGGTGGCCGGAGGGCTGGCGGTGTCCGGCTGTTCGGCCGACGTGGCCGGTGCCTGGTCGGGCTACGAGGAGCAGTGCGCGGCGGCACAGCACGAGTACGGCGACCGCCTGGTCGAGGAGGCCGCGGCCCTCGTCGACGCGCTCGGGGGGAGCACCGAGGGCGAGTTCTGGTGCGACGACTCCGCGGGCCCGCCCGGCTCGGTCGACGTCGAGCTGGAGGTCGTCGGGGACCTCGCCGACCTCGAGGATCGCGTGGAGTCCGCCGGGTGGACCCTGACCTCGCGCGTCGCGGGATCCGCGGAGAACGGACTGGGCGCCGGCACCCAGGAGCTGGAGTTCACCCAGGACGTCGACCCGGGCATCCGTCTGGGCCTCGTCTGGGCGGCGCCGGGCGTGCGTCCCGAGGGCTGGATCAGCCGCACCGGCTGATCGCGAGCAGGCGCAGGCCCGGCTCAGAGGGCGCGCCGCGCGGCCTCGATGAGCGGGCGGATGCGGTAGGGGATCAGCTCGCCCATGGACAGCGACGTCTCGGTGCGCTCCACGCCGTCGATGGCGAGGATGGCGGCGTCGATGCGGAACAGGTGGTCGGTGTCCCGGCACACGACGTGCACGCGCAGGTCGGCGGCGCCGCTGTGCCCGTACGCCTGCACGACCTCGGGGATCTCGGCCAGCCGGTCGACGATGGCGGGCAGCTCGCGCTGGCGCACGGTGACCTCGAGGAACGCGGTCAGCGGGTGTCCCAGCGCGGCGGGGTTGATGCGGCGGTCGAAGTCGAGAAAGGCGCCCGACTCCTCGAGCCGGGTCAGCCGTGCGTGCACGGTGTTCCGGGACAGGCGCAGGCGCTCCGCGAGGGCGGCGATGGTGGCCCGCGGGTCGTCGGCGAGCGCCGTCAGCAGGCTCAGGTCCACGGCGTCGTAGCTGCGCACATCGACCAGCCTAACGGGGTCGGCCTGAGCACTCTGCTCAACGTGTCGCGGGGTGCTGGTCGCACTCTGTGAGCGGCGTTACGTTCGCGGTATCCGGCGCTCGACGCGGAGCGGCCGGCGACACACGAGGTGAGGCGACGATGCCCAGCACCATGGGTTCGACGTCCCGCGACGACCTGTCACGAGCGGGTGGAGCGCGGACGGAGACGGCGTCCGGTACGACGGACGAGGCATATGCAGACGGCACGGTCCGGCTGCTCGACGAGAAGGGCGTGCGACACCCGGACCCGGCGCTCGACCGCTGGCTGACGGACGTCGACGCGGGCACGGACGAGGCCCGGTCGGCGCTGCTGGCGCTGTACGAGGACATGGTCGTGGCGCGGCGCATCGACGCCGAGGCGACGGCGCTGCAGCGGCAGGGCGAGCTCGCGCTGTGGCCGCCGCTGCAGGGTCAGGAGGCGGCCCAGGTGGGCTCCGCCACGGCGCTGCGCGGCGACGACTTCGTGTTCTCCAGCTACCGGGAGCACGCGGTGGCCCGCAAGCGCGGCGTCGCGCCGGTCGACCTGCTGCGCGTGTGGCGCGGGATCACGGCGTCGGGCTGGGACCCGTACGCGGTGAACATGGCGACGCCGCAGGTCATCATCGGTGCGCAGGCCCTGCACGGCGTGGGCTACGCGCTGGGGATCCAGGCGGACGTCGAGCGCGGCGCCGTGGAGGTGGGCGGCGACGGCACGGCCGCCGTCGTGGCGTACGTCGGCGACGGCGCGATGAGCCAGGGCGACGTCAACGAGGCGTTCGTCTTCGCGGCGACCTGGCAGGTGCCGCTGGTGCTGTTCTGCCAGAACAACCAGTGGGCGATCTCCGAGCCGGTGTCCCTGCAGTCGGGCGTGCCGCTCGTCCGCCGGGCCGACGGCTTCGGCGTCCCGGGCGTGCGCGTGGACGGCAACGACGTGCTCGCCGTCCTCGCCGTGACGCGCGAGGCGCTGCACCGCGCCCGCACCGGCGGCGGCCCCACGTTCGTCGAGGCGGTCACCTACCGGATGGGACCGCACACCACCGCCGACGACCCCACCCGCTACCGCGACCCGGCCGAGCTGGACGTCTGGGCCGAGCGCGACCCCGTCGCCCGGCTCGCCGCGTACCTGCGGGCGGGCGGCCTGCTCGACGACGGCGACGAGGCGCGGGTGCGCGCGGCGGCCGACGCCGTCGCCGCCGAGCTGCGGGCCGGCGTCGTCGCCCTGGAGGACCCGCCGCCGCTGAGCGTCTTCGACCACGTGTACGCCGAGCCCCACCCGACGGTGGCGGCCGAGCGCGCCGAGCACGCGGCGTACCTGGCGGGCTTCGCCGACACGACCACCGGCACGACCACCGGCACGATCACCGGGACGACGAGCGGCGAGGGGGCCGACCGATGACCGCCCAGACGCTCACCCTGGCCAAGGCGCTCGGCGCCGGGCTGCGCCGCGCGATGACCGACGACCCGACCGTCATGGTGCTCGGCGAGGACATCGGCCGGCTCGGCGGCGTGTACCGCGTGACCGACGGCCTGCAGGCGGAGTTCGGGCCGCGCCGCGTGGTGGACACGCCGCTGGCGGAGTCCGGCATCCTCGGCACCGCCGTCGGGCTGGCGTACCGCGGCTACCGGCCGGTCGTGGAGATCCAGTTCGACGGGTTCGTCTACGTGGCGTTCGACCAGATCGTCAGCCAGCTCGCCAAGATGCACGCCCGCACCAACGGCAAGGTCACGCTCCCGGTGACGATCCGCATCCCGGTGGCGGGCGGCATCGGCGCGGCAGAGCACCACTCGGAGTCGCCGGAGGCGTACTTCGTGCACACGGCCGGGCTGCGCGTGGTGTCGGTGTCGAACCCGCAGGACGCCTCGACCGTGCTGCGGCAGGCGATCGCCTGCGACGACCCGGTCGTCTTCTTCGAGCCCAAGCGGCTCTACCACGTCAAGGGCGAGGTGGACGCGGACCTGCCGCTCGACGACGCACCCCCGATGGGCGCCGCGCGGGTGGTCCGGCCTGGCGACGACGTCACGCTCGTGACGTTCGGCTCGCACGTCGCGACCGCGCTCGACGCCGCGACCGCGGCGTCCGACGAGGGCGTCTCGGTCGAGGTGATCGACCTGCGCTCGCTGTCCCCGGTCGACCACGAGACGATCGCGGCGTCCGTGCGGCGCACCGGTCGGCTCGTCGTGCTGCACGAGGGGCCGCGGCAGGCGGGCGTCGGCGCGGAGATCGCGACGTCGGTCACCGAGCGGTGCTTCGACTTCCTCGAGGCGCCGCCCGTGCGCGTCACCGGGTACGACATCCCGTACCCGCCCGCGAAGCTCGAGGGCAACCAGGTGCCGGACCTCGACCGCGTGCTCGTGGGGATCGACCGCGCGCTCGGCCGGGTGCCGGCGTCGGGCGCCGGCGTGGAGGTGGGAGCGTGATGGCGACCCGCGAGTTCAAGCTGCCCGACCTGGGCGAGGGGCTGACGGAGTCCGAGGTCGTCGAGTGGCGCGTGGCCGTGGGCGACGCCGTCGAGCTCAACCAGGTGATCGCGGAGGTGGAGACCGCCAAGGCGCTGGTCGAGCTGCCCTCGCCGTGCGCCGGCGTCGTGCGGGTGCTGCACGCCGAGGAGGGCCAGACCGTCGAGGTCGGCGAGCCGCTGGTCACCTTCGACCTGTCCGGACCAGGTGCACCGGAACCCGCGCCTGGCCCTGACAGCTCCGTGGGTCCGGCGGGGGAGGACGGGCCCGAGCCGAACCTCGTCGGGTACGGCGCGCGGCCCGCGCGCACGGGACGCCCGGCGCGACGCCGGCGGAGGGACGTGCCGGCGGCACCCGCCCTCGCCACGAACGGCGTCTCGTCCGTCTCGTCGCCGGACGGGCACATGGAGCGGCCGCGGTCGACGCCGGTCGTGCGGGCGCTGGCGCGGCAGCGCGGGATCGACCTCGCCACGATCACGGGCACCGGCCCGCACGGGCGCATCACGCGCGACGACGTCGAGTCGGCGTCGTCGGGCGCGGCGGAGGTCGAGGCACCGGCGACGACGGCGCGCGCGGCGGGCGGCGAGTCCCGCACCCCCGTGCGCGGCGTGCGCAGGCGCACGGCGGCGGCGATGGTCGCGAGCGCGGCGGCGCCGCAGGCGTCGGTGTTCCTCACCGTGGACGTCACGGCGAGCATGGAGCTGCTGGCCCGGCTCAAGACGCACCCGATGGCCGGCGGGCAGCGGATCACGGTGCTCGCGCTGGTGGCGCGCGCCGTCCTGGCGCTGCTGCCGAACCACCCGGCGCTCACCAGCCGGTGGGCGGACCTGCCGGGTGGCGAGGCGGAGATCGTGCGGCCCGCGCACGTGAACCTCGGCATCGCGGTCGCGACCGACCGCGGGCTGGTCGTGCCGCACGTCCCTGCCGCGGACACGCTGTCCCTCACCGGGCTGGCCGCCGCGCTCACCGACCTCACGACGACGGCGCGGGCGGGCCGCACCACGCCCGAGCGGCTCGTGAACGGCACGCTGACGATCACCAACGTCGGCGTCTTCGGCGTCGACGCGGGCACGCCGATCCTCAACCCGGGCGAGCCCGCCATCCTCGCCCTCGGCCAGGTGGCGCGCCGCCCGTGGGAGCACGACGGCGAGGTGGCGCTGCGCCAGGTGACCACGCTCAGCCTCACGTTCGACCACCGCGTGGTCGACGGCGAGCAGGGCGCCCGCTTCCTCGCCGAGCTCGGGGCGGTGCTCGCCGACCCGGCGCTCGTCCTCCTGCTCGGCGGCGAGCCCGCGACCGGGACGACCGACGAGAGCGAGGCCCCGTGACCGTCCTCGACTCCGCCGTCGACCCCCGCGCCGACGCCGCCCGCGCCAACGACGAAGCCCAGCGGGCGCTCGCGGACCGCCTCCGCGAGCGCACCGCCGTCGCCGCCGAGGGCGGCACCCGGCGGGCCCGCGACCAGCACACGTCGCGCGGCAAGCTGCTGCCCCGCGACCGCGTGGCCCGGCTGCTCGACGAGGGCAGCCCGTTCCTCGAGGTGGCGCCCCTGGCGGCCTTCGGGGTCGACGCCGGCCCGGGCGAGGCCGGTGAGTGGCCCGGGGCGGGCGTCATCGCCGGCATCGGGCTGGTGAGCGGGCGGCAGGTGATGGTGGTCTGCAACGACGCGACCGTCAAGGGCGGCACCTACCACCCGCTCACCGTGAAGAAGCACCTGCGGGCCCAGGAGATCGCCCTGGAGAACCGGCTGCCCTGCGTGTACCTCGTGGACTCGGGGGGCGCGTTCCTGCCGCGGCAGGACGAGGTGTTCCCCGACCGCGACCACTTCGGCCGGATCTTCTTCCACCAGGCGAAGCTGTCGGCGGCACGGATCCCGCAGATCTCCGCGGTCCTCGGCTCCTGCACGGCGGGCGGTGCGTACGTGCCCGCGATGAGCGACGAGACCGTCATCGTGCGGAACCAGGGCACGATCTTCCTCGGCGGGCCGCCGCTGGTGAAGGCGGCCATCGGCGAGGACGTCAGCGCCGAGGAGCTGGGCGGCGGGGAGCTGCACGCGCGGCGCTCCGGCGTCGTCGACCATCTCGCCGAGGACGACGAGCACGCGCTCGACCTGGTCCGCGACATCGTCGGCACGCTGCCGCCGGACCCGGAGCCCGCGTGGGACGTCGCGCCCTCCCGCGAGCCCGTCGTCGACCCCCAGGGCCTGTACGCCGCGGTCCCCGTGGACGTGCAGCAGCCCTACGACCCGCGCGAGGTGATCGCCCGGATCGTCGACGGCAGCGAGCTGCACGAGTTCAAGCCGGAGTACGGCACGACGCTCGTCACGGGGTTCGCGCGCATCCACGGCCACCCGGTCGGGGTGCTGGCCAACGCGGGCGTGCTGTTCCGCGAGTCGGCGCTCAAGGGGGCGCACTTCGTCGAGCTGTGCGACCAGCGCGGCATCCCGCTGCTGTTCCTGCAGAACATCTCGGGCTTCATGGTGGGCCGCGACGCCGAGGCGGGCGGCATCGCGAAGGACGGCGCCAAGATGGTGACGGCCGTCGCGACGACCCGCGTGCCGAAGCTCACCGTCATCGTCGGGGGCTCGTTCGGCGCGGGGAACTACGCCATGTGCGGGCGGGCGTACTCGCCCCGGTTCCTGTGGTCGTGGCCCGGGTCCCGGATCTCCGTCATGGGCGGGGCGCAGGCGTCGTCGGTGCTCGCCACCGTGAAGCGCGACCAGCTCGCGCGCCGCGGCGAGGAGTGGGACGCGGGCGAGGAGGAGTCGTTCCGCGCCCAGATCCGCGACGGCTACGAGGTGGCCGGCGACCCGTACCACGCCACGTCGCGCCTGTGGGACGACGGCATCGTGGACCCGCCCGACACCCGTCGTGTGCTCGGCCTGGCGCTGGGCGTCTGCGCCCGCACGCCGCTGCCCGCACCCGACCCGACCGAGCCCCGCTTCGGGCTCTTCCGGATGTGAGCGGGATGGGTACCCGGGAGCTTCGCACCGTGCTCGTCGCGAACCGCGGCGAGATCGCGTGCCGCGTCATCGGCACGCTGCGCCGGCTGGGGATCCGTTCCGTGGCCGTGTACTCCGACGCCGACGCGGACGCCCGGCACGTGCGGGAGGCCGACCTGGCCGTCCGCCTCGGCCCGGCGCCCGCCCCGCAGAGCTACCTCGACGTCGAGGCGGTCGTGGCGGCGGCAGTCGCGACCGGCGCCGACGCGATCCACCCCGGCTACGGCTTCCTGTCCGAGAACCCCGCCCTGGCGCGGGCGTGCGAGCGCGCCGGCATCGTCTTCGTCGGGCCGTCGGTCGAGGCGCTGGAGACCATGGCGGACAAGGCCGCGGCCAAGCGGCTCGTCGCGTCCCACGACGTCCCCGTGCTGCCCGGCACGCTCGACGACGGTCTGGACGACGCGGCCCTGGTCGCCGCGTCCGGCGACGTCGGCTTCCCGCTGCTGGTCAAGCCGGTCGCGGGCGGCGGCGGCAAGGGCATGGAGGTCGTGCGCGCGGGGGACGAGCTGCCCGGCGCGCTGGCCTCGGCCCGTCGCGTGGCCGCCGCGTCGTTCGGCGACGACGGGCTGCTCCTGGAACGGCTCGTCGAGCGGCCGCGGCACATCGAGGTGCAGGTGCTGGCCGACACGCACGGCGCCGTCGTGCACCTGGGCGAGCGCGAGTGCACCCTGCAGCGCCGCCACCAGAAGGTGGTGGAGGAGGCGCCGTCGCCCGTCGTCGACGACGCGACCCGGGCCCGGCTCGGGGAGGCCGCGTGCGCGGTGGCGCGGTCGGTGGGCTACGTGGGCGCGGGGACCGTGGAGTTCCTGGCGCCCGGCGACGACCCCGGCACGTTCTGGTTCATCGAGATGAACACCCGCCTGCAGGTGGAGCACCCCGTGACCGAGATGGTCACCGGCCTGGACCTCGTGGAGCAGCAGCTGCGCGTCGCGGCCGGGGAGCCGCTCGGCCTCCGGCAGGAGGACGTCCGGCTGGACGGGCACGCCGTCGAGGCACGCCTGTACGCGGAGCAGCCCGCGCGCGGGTTCCTCCCCGCCGCCGGGCACGTGCTCCGGTACGACGACGCCGGCGTGCCCGCCGGCCCCGGGGCGACGCCGCTGCGTCTCGACAGCGGGCTGGTGCCGGGCGCCGAGGTGACCGGCGACTACGACCCGATGCTCGCCAAGGCCGTGGCCTGGGCGCCCACGCGGGCCGAGGCGATCACGCGGCTCGACGGCCTGCTGGCCGACGTCGTCGTGCTGGGCGTCGAGACCAACGCCGGCTTCCTGCGCGACCTGCTCGCCGACGACGACGTGCGCGCCGGCCGGCTCGACACCGGCCTCATCGACCGACTCGTCCGCGCGATGCCGGACTCGAAGCCCGCCGGGGCGGACCGGGCGTCCGACGGCGCGCTGGTCGCGGCGGCGCTGCTCGCCCTGGCCCCGAGCACGGCGGGCGCGTCCGGGCCCTGGGCCGCCGTCGACGGCTGGCGGCTCAACGGCTCGCCGGCGCCGCGCCGCGCGGTGCTCGTCGACGCGGCGGGCGCGGAGCACGCCGTCGCCCTCACCAGAAGGCCCGAGGACGCCGTCGTCACCCTCGACGAGGGCGAGCCGGTGCGCGCGTGCCTGCGCCCGCTCGCCGACGGCCGCCACCTGCTCACCGTGGACGGCACCACCAGGAGCCAGGTCGGTGCCGTGAGCGGACGAACGGCCCACGACACGCCGGCCGACGGCGCCGCGACCCCGCTCACCGCGGCGCCCGCGGTGGTGTGGGTGCACGGGGACGGGCGGACGGCGTCGTTCACCGTGCTCGACCGCGCCGCGCTGGCCGCACGGCGACGCGAGGAGCGCGCGCTCGGTGCCGACGGCGACGACGGTGCGGCGGACGGCCCCACCCGTGCCGTGGTGCGCGTGGCGATGCCCGGCACGGTGTCCGCCGTGCCGGTCGCGGACGGCGACGTCGTCGCCGCCGGCCAGCCCGTCGTCGTGGTCGAGGCGATGAAGATGGAGCACCCGCTGCTCGCGCCCGTCGCCGGCGTCGTCCGCCTCGACGTGCGCGCCGGCGACCAGGTGCGCCTGGACCAGGTGGTCGCCGTCGTCGACCCACCCGTCGACCCACCCGTCGACCCACCCGTCGACCCACCCGTCGACACCCCCGAAGACCACGCTCCCGCGCCGGCAGACCCCGCCGTGGCGGCAGCACACACTCCGGCAGACCCAGCCACCCGAGGAGCGTCATGATCAGCGAGACCCAGTCCACCGTGCTCACCGACGAGCAGCGGAAGCTCAGCGCCGTGGTGCGCGAGTTCGCGGACCAGGTGGTGGCCCCCGCCGCCTACACGTACGACACCGAGCGGCGCCTGCCGGTCGAGATCATCGAGCAGATGGGCGAGCTGGGGCTGTTCGGGCTGCCGTTCCCGGTGGACGTCGGCGGGCAGGGCAAGGACTACGTGTCGCTGTGCCTCGCGGTCGAGGCGCTCGCGCGGGTGGACCAGTCGATCGCCGTGACGCTCGAGGCGGGCGTCGGGCTGGGGATCATGCCGATCTTCCGGCACGGCACCGACGAGCAGAAGCAGCGCTGGCTGCCCGACCTGGTGAACGGTCGCGCGCTCGCGGCCTTCGGCCTCACGGAGGCGGGGGCCGGGTCGGACGCCGGCGCCACGCGCACCACCGCGCGCCGGGACGAGAGCACCGGCGAGTGGGTGATCGACGGCTCCAAGCAGTTCATCACCAACTCCGGCACGTCGATCACCAGCGTCATCACGGTCACCGCGGTGACCGGCACGCGCACCGGGGCGGACGGCGCGACCCATCCCGAGCTCTCGTCGTTCCTCGTCCCCGCGGGCACGGCGGGCCTCACCGTGGGACCGAGCTACGACAAGGTCGGCTGGCACACGTCGGACACCCACCCGCTGACGCTCGACGGCGTCCGCGTCCCGGCCGGCCACCTGCTGGGCGAGCAGGGCCGCGGGTACGCGAACTTCCTGCGCGCGCTCGACGAGGGCCGGATCGCCTTCGCCGCCCTCGCGACGGGCGCCGCGCAGGGCTGTCTCGAGGAGGCGCTGCGCTACGCCAAGGAGCGGGAGGTCTTCGGCCACGCCATCGGCGGCAACCAGCACATCGCGTTCACGCTGGCGCGCATGCAGGCGCGCGTGCACTCGGCGCGGCTGTGCTGGCTGGACGCCGCGCTCAAGCAGGTGCACGGCAAGCCGTTCAAGGCGGAGGCCTCGGTGGCGAAGCTGGTGGGCGGCGAGGCCGCGATGGCCAACGCCCGCGACGCCGCGCAGATCTTCGGCGGCTACGGCTTCCTCAACGAGAACCCGGTGGCCCGGCACTACCGGGACTCCAAGGTGCTCGAGGTGGGCGAGGGCACCACGGAGGTGCAGCTCATGATCATCGCCCGCGACCTGGGGTTGGCGTCGTGAGCAGGTCCGGCGTCGAACAGGTGGTTCCGCACGTTCTGACGGCTCAGAAGGTGCAGAACCGCCTGGTCGGCAGGGAGGAAGGAGCACGTCATGCGTGACGAGGTGCAGCGCGGGCTGTACTACGACGAGCTGGAGCCGGACGTGCGGTACGTGCACCGGCCGGGTCGCACGATGACGGAGGCGGACGACGTGCTGTTCACGTCCGTCACGATGAACCCGCAGGGTCTGCACCTGGACGCGGCGTGGGCGGCGACCCAGCCGTTCGGCCGTCCGCTGGTGAACTCGATGCTCACGCTGGCCACGCTGGTGGGCCTGTCGGTGGCGCACCTGACGCGCGGGACGCTCGTGGCGAACCTCGGTTTCACGGAGGTGGCGTTCCCGCACCCGATGTTCCACGGCGACACGCTGTACGGGGAGACGACGGTCGTCGACCGGCGGCTGTCGCGCTCGCGCCCCGGCACGGGCGTCGTGACCGTGCAGCACGTGGGCCGCAACCAGGACGGCGAGGTCGTGGCCCAGGCGGGGCGGACCATGCTGATGTGGACGCGCGAGGGCCACGAGGAGCACGAGCACAAGAACGCGAGCGAGCACGGCGGGGGCGTGCTGTGAACCCCGTCCCGTTCGCGCTCGGCCCGGCGCTGCTGTTCTGCCCGGCCGACCGGCCCGACCGGTTCGCCAAGGCCCTGGACCGCGCCGACGCGGCGATCCTCGACCTGGAGGACGCCGTCGCCCCCGGGCGCAAGGACGCGGCCCGCGCCGCGCTCGTCGACACGGTGCTCGACCCGGAACGCGTGATCGTGCGGGTCAACGCGGTCGGCACCCCGGAGCACGACGCCGACCTCGCCGCGCTCGCGCGCACGCCGTACCGCACGGTGATGCTGCCGAAGGCGGACGGCCGGTTCGTCGGGCCCCTGCTCGCGCCGGACGGCGGCCCGTACGCCGTCGTCGCGCTGTGCGAGACGGCCGCGGGCGTGCTCGCCGCGCCCGCGCTGGCCGCCCGGCCGGATGTCGTCGCGCTCGCGTGGGGCGCCGAGGACCTGGTGGCGTCCCTGCACGGCACGTCCAGCCGGTTCGACGACGGCCGCTACCGCGAGGTCGCGCGGCACGCCCGGTCGGCGGTGCTGCTCGCGGCCGGCGCGGCGGGCAAGGCGGCGATCGACGCCGTGCACCTGGAGCTCGACGACCTCGCCGGTCTGCGTGCTGAGGCGCTCGACGCCGCGGCCAGCGGTTTCGTCGCGTCGCTGTGCGTGCACCCGAGCCACGTCGCCGTCGTGCGCGCCGCGTTCGCGCCGTCCGAGGCCGAGGTGGAGCGGGCGCGCGAGGTCCTCGCCGCGGCGTCCGGCCGGGCGGAAGCGCTCGCGGACCTGCCCGCCGGGCGCTCGGCGGACGCCGGCGTGCTCACCGTGGGCGGCCAGATGGTCGACGCGCCGCTGCTGCGGCACGCCGAGGCGGTGCTGCGCCGTTCCGAGCGGGCGGAGCAGGGCGTGGAAGACACTCCCGACGGCCCCGCCGTCGGACGTACGGTCGAGGAGAACGGGGGACGACGATGACCAGGACCGTGTCGAGGACCGTGTCGAGGACGGTGGACCGGCGGCAGCCCAGCGCCGTGGCCGCGCTGGACGGCCTGCTGCGCGACGGCATGACGATCGCCGTCGGCGGGTTCGGCCTGAGCGGCAACCCGACCGACCTCATCGAGGCGGTGCGCGACTCCGGGGTCAAGGACCTGACGGTCGTGTCCAACAACATGGGCGTGGACGGCAAGGGGCTCGGCATCCTGCTGGAGAACGACCAGGTGCGGCGCGTGCTGTCGTCGTACGTGGGGGAGAACAAGCTGTTCGCGCAGCGGTACCTGGACGGCGCGCTCGAGGTCGAGTTCGTGCCGCAGGGCACGCTCGCCGAGCGGCTGCGGGCGGGCGGTGCCGGCATCCCCGCCTTCTACACGCCCACCGGGGTCGGCACGCCCGTCGCCGAGGGCAAGCCCGTGGACGAGATCGACGGCCGCCGGTACGTGCTGGAGCGGGCGATCGTGGCCGACCTGTCCCTGGTGCACGCCCGGCGCGCGGACCGGTTCGGCAACCTCGTCTACCGGTACACGGCGCGCAACTTCAACCCGGTGATCGCGACGGCCGGGCGCGTGACGGTGGTCGAGGCGGAGGAGATCACCGACGAGCCGATCGACCCGGACGTCGTCGTGACGCCGGGCATCTACACGCACCGCCTCGTGCTGGCGCGCGAGCGGGTCAAGGACATCGAGCAGCGCACGGTGCGCCCGCGGGTCGAGGCCGCCGACCCCGTCGAGCCCGTCGAGCCCGTCGAGCAGGGAGGTGCGGCATGACCTGGACGCGCGACGAGATGGCCGCCGTCGCGGCGGCGGAGCTGCGCGACGGCGACTACGTCAACCTCGGCATCGGCATCCCGACGCTCGTGGCGAACCACCTGCCGCCGGGGGTCGGCATCACGCTGCAGAGCGAGAACGGCCTCCTCGGCATCGGCCCGTTCCCTGTCGAGGGCACCGAGGACGCCGACCTGATCAACGCGGGCAAGCAGACGGTCACCGCCGTGCCGGGCGCGAGCTTCTTCGACGCGGCCGACTCGTTCGCGATGATCCGCGGCGGCCACATCGACATCGCCATCCTGGGTGCGCTGCAGGTGTCCGCGACGGGCGACCTGGCGAGCTGGACCGTGCCGGGCAAGCTCGTCAAGGGCATGGGCGGCGCGATGGACCTCGTGGTCGGGGCGCGGCGCATCGTCGCGCTCATGGACCACGTCGCCCGCGACGGTTCGCCCAAGCTGCGCCGCCGGTGCACCCTGCCGCTGACCGGGGAGGGCGTCGTCGACAGGATCGTCACCGACCGCGCCGTGCTCGACGTCGCCGACCACGGCCTGGAGGCCGCGTTCGTGCTGCGCCGGCTGGCGCCGGGCGTCACGGTCGACGAGGTGCGCGAGGCGACGGAGGCGGAGCTGGTCGTGGAGCTGGAGGACGAGGCCGGGACGGGCGACGGCTCGCCGGCCGTGGCGGAGGAGGGACGACGATGACCGTGATCGCGGGGTACCGGCGGACGCCGTTCGTGCGCTCGAACGGGGCGTTCGCGGCCGTGCCGGCGACGACGCTGGGCGCGCACGCGCTGGCGGCGGCGCTCGCGGCGGCCGGCGTGGGGCCGGGGGAGGTGGACGTCGTCGTCGGCGGGCAGGTGCTGCAGGGCGGCGCCGGGCAGAACCCGGCCCGCCAGGCGGCCGTCGGCGCGGGGGTGCCGATGACGGTGCCGGCAGTGACGCTCAACGCGGTCTGCCTGTCCGGGGCGGAGGCGGTGGTGCAGGCGCACCGCCTCATCTCGGGCGGGGAGGCGCGGATCGTCGCGGTGGTCGGGATGGAGTCGATGACGCTCGCGCCGCACGCCTGGGTGGGCTCGCGCGCGGGGCAGAAGTTCGGCCCCGTGGAGCTGATCGACACGATGGCGCACGACGGGCTGACCGACGCGTTCGAGCACGACTCGATGGGGCTGAGCACCGAGCGGCACGGCGAGGCGATGGCCGCCGCGGCCTGGAACACGCGCGAGGCGCAGGACGCGCTGGCCGTCGCGTCGCACACGCGGGCCGCCAAGGCGGCGGAGCTGCTCGCCGAGGAGATCGCGCCCTACGACGTGCCCGGCCGGCGCGGCACGGTCCGCGTCGAGGCCGACGACGGCGTGCGCCCGGACTCGACGCTCGACGGCCTCGCGCGGCTGCGACCGGCGTTCCGCGAGGACGGCACGATCACGGCCGGCAACGCGTCGCAGATCTCCGACGGCGCGGCGGCCCTGGTGCTCGTGGCGGACGACGTCGCGGAGGCCCGGGGGCTGACCGGGGTGCGCGTGCGGTCCCACGCGCTGGTCGCGGGGCCGGACGTCGGCCTGCACGCGCAGCCGGCGAACGCGATCACGGCCGCCTGCGAGCGTGCGGGCGTCGCGCCGCGCGACCTCGGCGCCGTCGAGATCAACGAGGCGTTCGCCGCGGTCGTGCTCGCGTCGGTCGACCTGCTGGGGCTGGACCCGGAGCTGGTGAACGCGCACGGCGGCGCGATCGCGCTGGGGCACCCCATCGGGGCGTCCGGGGCCCGCGTCGTCGGGCACCTCGCGCGGCGGCTGGAGCTGCTCGGGCCGGGGTCCGTGGGCGCCGCCGCGCTGTGCGGCGGCGGCGGCCAGGGGTCGGCGGTGCTCCTGGAGGCCTGACCGCCCGGACCGCACCATGAATCGAGCGTGCGGGAGCCGTGGCAGCTCAGCGGACGGCGGCCGCGGTCACGAGGACGAACGCTGCGACGATGACGGCGACGCGCACGAGGTGGAGGCGGTTCCACCGGTCCGTCTGCTCGCGCCAGTCCGCGGGGAGCGTGTCGGGCGTCCACGTCTTCGAGCGGTTGTTGATCGGTACGAGCAGCGCGACGGACATCACGACGCTGACGAGCATCAGGGCCACCGAGGTCCAGGCGAGCGCCGCGGCCTGGGGGACGACCACCACGGTGCCGGCGATGAGCAGCGTCGCGCCGATGTACCAGAACGGCATGAGGCGCCCGAGCATCCGGCCGCCGTGCGCGCGGGCGAGGACCGCGGCGTCGTCGGGCAGGCCGTCGAAGATCGGGTTCATGACGAACACGACGGACGCCTCCACGCCGACCAGCAGCCCGGTGACGACGACGGCGACGATCGGCAACCACTCCATGACCCACGCTCCCTTTGGTGACTAGCGCTGCTAGATCTAGCAGCGCTAGAGAACATATCAGCGAACTCCTAGCAGTGCTAGAGTCGCCGGCATGACGACGCCTGCTGCAGCACGCCGAGCCCGCGAGGTGGCCGACCGCCGGGAGCGCATCGTGACTGCCGCCCGGGCGCTCGCGGAAGAGCAGGGGTGGGAGGCCGTGACGACCCGCCGGCTCGCAGGCGCGATCGAGTACAGCCAGCCCGTGCTCTACGGGCACTTCCCGCAGGGGCGCACGGAGATCGTCACCGCCGTCGCGATGGCGGGTTTCGAGGAGCTGGCAAGCGTGCTCTCGTCCGCGACGTCCGGGCAGGCCGGCGCGGACGCCGAGAGGGTGCGCGCGCTGGTGACGGCATACCTGGACTTCGCCGCGCAGCACCCCGCGACCTACGACGCGATGTTCCTGCTGCCGGTGGTGATCCCGTTCGCCTCGGACGACACGCCGGAGACCGTCCGCGCGGGCTTCGTGGCGATCGAGGGCGCGCTGACGGGGCTCGAAGCGCCGCCCCCCGACACGGCGACCGTGGCCGAGGTTCTGTGGGGCGCTGTGCACGGCCTCGTCGCGCTGCACCGGGCGGGGCGTCTGTCGGCCGGGAACGACGACCTTCGGGTCGAGGCGCTCGTGCGGCTCGTCGTCGGCTGAGTCGTCCGCGGGATCGCGCGACCGGGCGATCGTTCCTGTGCGGTCGGTGGCCGCGGACCTGCGCGGCCGGGCAGGATGGGGTGTCGTGACGACGACGCGCGACTCCCGACCGCCCCGCATCCTCATCCTCGCCGGCCGCGGCCGCCACGAGGACCCCTGGCACGACCACGCGGCCACCTCGCACCGGCTGGCACTGGTGCTCGCGGGCCTGGACCTCGCCGCGGGTGCCCCCGACGTCGTCGTGCGCTCGACGTTCCCCGACAGCCTCGACGACCTGGACGACGTCGACCTGCTCGTGGTCAACGCGGGCACGCCGTGGCCGGGGCTGCGGGAGGCCGGCATCGGTCCCGACGACGCGGCGTGGGCCCCGTTCCACGCCCGCCTCGACGTCTGGGCGCGCGCCGGTGGCCGGATCCTCGCCGTGCACCAGGCGGCGAACGCGTTCGGCGACCATCCGGAGTGGGAGGAGGTGCTCGGCGGCCGATGGGTGCCGGGTGAGTCGATGCACCCGCCGCTGGGCCCGACGACGGTGCCGCTGGCGGTCGGCGCGCACCCGATCACGGAGGGGCTGGGCGCCGTCGACGTGGTCGACGAGCGGTACTGCCACCTGCGCGTGGCGCCGTCGTCGCAGGTGCTGGGGTGGGTGAGCGACGACGACGGCGAGCGGCACCCCGCCGTCTGGGTCGCCGACGCGCACGGCGGCCGCACCGTGTACTCCGGGCTGGGGCACGACGTGCGCGCCTACGACTCGTCGTCGCACGCCGAGCTGCTGCGGCGCGCGGCGACCTGGCTGTTGGAGGGGTGAGGTGGTGCGTGTCTTCCTCATCGGCGCGCTGTTCGTGACCCTTGCGGGCGCGTCGGTCTACGTGATCGAGGCGCTCGCGCCCGACCTCTCTCCGTTCGGCCGGTTCCTGGTCAGCGTGCCGATCTTCGTGGGCGGCGGATGGGCCGTCCGGGCCGCCGCGGAGCGCCGTCGTCGGGAGCGGCGGAGCGACGAGGTATCTTGACGTCAAGATACTTCGACGGCGAGGGGGACCGATGCGGCTGCATCACGTGCAGGTGGCGTGCCCGCCCGGCGGCGAGGACGCGGCCCGCGCGTTCTACGCCACGGGTCTGGGGCTGACGGAGGTGGCCAAGCCGCCGGAGCTGGCGGGCCGCGGCGGCTGCTGGTTCCGCGGCGTCGACCACGGCGGTGCGGTCGTCGCCGAGATCCACGTCGGCGTGGAGGACCCGTTCGCGCCGGCGCGCAAGGCGCACCCGGCCCTGGTGGTGGACGACGTCGCCGCGCTCGACGAGACCGCGGACCGGCTGGAGGCCGCGGGCTTCGCCGTCGACCGCTCCGAGCGCGAGAGCTTCGCCGGCTACCTGAGGTTCCACACGCGCGACGGCGCGGGCAACCGCGTCGAGGTGCTCGCGCCCGCCTGACGCCGGTGAACGGCCAGGACGCCCTACTCCGGCTCCGCGAGAGGCAGGTCCTCCAGGCGGTGCCGGTCGATGACGTCGGCGGTCAAGTCCACCGGGAGCGGATCCTCCGTCCAGAGGCTGAGCGCGGGGAGCACGGCGCGGACGTGCGCTGGGCCGGGCTTCGCACGCGCCCACTCGGAGCCACCGATCGACACCGGGAGGCGTGCGTAGTCGCCGGGTCCCAACGGGACGGCGACCCCCTGGCTCCCGAAGAAGGCGAAGTCGAAGGACGCCCGTTCCTCCCCGGGAGACAGCAGCAGGCCTCCCGCGACGATGAGCTCCTCCTCCCGCGGGGCCCAGACCTCGGTGCTCTCGTTGACGAGGTCGACGGCGAGGAGCTCCATGTCGGGCCGCGTCGTCGTCGGACCGGCCCAGCGCAGGACCAGTCCGCGGGAACGCTCGGGGTCGCTCGGCAGCGCACGGTCGCGAGGCGTCATGGGCCGAGCATCCCAGGAGCCCCCGGATGTGCAAACGGCCGCGGCGCCGCCGTAGGCCTCGTCAGCCCTGGTTCGGCAGCGGGTGGCCCTCGGAGGCCTGCACGACGACGATCCCCTGGCCGGTGAGCCCGAGCTGGTACGCCTCGCCCGAGCCGCGGCCGATGGCCGCGCCGAGCTTCGCCGTCTTGCGCACGGTGCTGGAGAGGGTCGTGGACCAGAGCACCACGCTCTGCATGTCGACGTAGGTGGGCTCGTCGACCTCGAGCACGACGGGGGTGCCGTACGCGGTGACGGCGAGCGCGCCCGAGCCGGTGAACGTGGTGTTGAACAGCCCGCCGCTGAGCATGGACGCGCCCTGCACGCGGTTGATGTCCCAGGTCAGCGTGCTCTCGAACGCGAGGATGTTGCTGCCGGAGACGGTGACGCTCTCGTTCTCCAGGTACAGCACGAACACCTCGTCGGCGTCCTGGGCGAGGAAGACGTCGCCGCTCCCCGAGACCTTCATCAGCGACATGCCCTCGCCGGTGAACGCCTTCTTGAAGAGCTTGGTCATGCCGCCCGCGCCCTCGTAGGCGAAGTCCACGTCGCCCTGGTAGGCGACCATCGACCCCTGCTTGGCGTAGAAGAACCCGCCGGAGCCGGCGAGGTCGACCTTGAGCATCCGCGGGTTGACGAGCTGGAAGCTACCGGGCTCGCCCTGCGGCTCGGTGTGGTGGAAGAGGCTGCTGCGCATGGTGGACATCTTGTCGTCAGCCCCGCAGTGCCCACCACTGGAGCAGCATGATGGTCTTGCCGTCGACGATGCGGCCGTCGCGGACCATGGCCAGGGCGTCGTCGCGGCGGAGCTCGACGGCTTCGATGTCCTCGCCCTCGTGGGCGACCCCGCCGCCCGGGCCGACGCGGTCGTGCGGCGTGTACGGCGCCGCGTAGAAGTGGACCTTCTCGGTGACCGAGCCGGGGCTCATGTACGCGGTGAAGACGTGCTCGACCGGCCCGACGGCGACACCGAGCTCCTCGGCGACCTCGCGCCGGATCGCGGTCTCGGGGTCGTCGTCGTCGAGCAGGCCCGCGGCCGTCTCGATCAGCATCCCGTCGGGGTGGTCGTTGACGTAGGCCGGGAATCGGAACTGACGCGTGAGCAGCACGGTGGACCGCGCGTCGTCGTACAGCAGGATCGTGGCGCCGTCCCCGCGGTCGTAGGTCTCGCGCTGCAGGGTGTGCCAGCTCCCGTCGCGCCTGCGGTGGTCGAAGGTCGTGCGGCGCAGCACGTGCCAGCCGTCGGAGGTGACCTCGACCTCGCGGACGACGACGTCCGGGTTGCGGTCCAGCGCCCGCCCCACCCGGTCGAGCCCCGTCCGGCCACGGTGGTCGGGGACGTCGACCCCGGGCCGCCCGGTCACCGGTCGGCGTCCGCGAGACGCGGCACGTCGGCGACGTCGTAGTAGACCGGGAGACCCCGGCTCTCGGCGATCGCGACGTCCTGGTCGGCCCCGGTCGACTCGCCGGGCAGCCGCAACACGGCGTCGCAGTGCTGGAGCAGCCGCTGCGCCGTCGGGTAGAGCACGTCGTCCGCGAGCTCGTCGTCCAGCGTGGCGCCGGCCGAGCGCAGCACCGGCAGCGCCACCCACTCGCCGATCATGGGGACGTGTCCCGCGGCGAAGACGGGCCAGGCCGCCTCCTCGAGCCGGCGGAGGTTGGCCTCCATCGCGGCGGGGTCGCCGTCGGTGCCGGAGCGATAGGGGCCGGCGATCAGGATGAGCAGTGGTCGGGTCATCCCCGTAGACTAGACACAAACATGCAGAACTACGAAGAAACGAGAACGACGATGCTCGCTGCCGAGAGGCGTGACCACCTCCTCGAGACCCTTCGCCGCGACGGCAAGGTCGTGGCGAAGACGGCCGCGGCCGAGCTCGGCCTCTCGGAGGACAGCATCCGCCGGGACCTGCGCGAGCTGGCGGCCGAGGGGCTGTGCCAGCGGGTCTACGGCGGGGCGCTGCCGGTGTCCCCGGCGGTCGCCGACTACGCCGGCCGGCAGCGGGTCGAGGTGACGGGCAAACAGCGTGTCGCCGCGGCGGCGGTGCGGCTGATCGACCCGGGCAGCACGGTCATCCTCGACGGCGGGACGACGGCCCTCGCGGTCGCCCGGGCGCTGCCGCCCGGCCTGCGCTGCACCGTCGTCACGCACAGCCCGACGGTCGCGGCGGCGCTGGTCGAGCACCCGGTCGCCGAGGTGTTCGTGCTGGGTGGCCGGCTCTTCAAGCACTCCGCGGTGGCGAGCGGCGCGGCTACGGTCGAGGCCGCGCAGCGGGTCTCGGCGGACCTCTTCCTCCTCGGCGTCACCGGCATCCACCCCGACGCCGGACTGACCACCGGCGACCCGGACGAGGCCGCCATGAAGCGGGCGCTGGCCGGGCGTGCCGCCGAGACGTACGTGCTGGGCTCGTCCGAGAAGATCGGGGCCGCGTCGCCGTACGAGGTGATCGGGTTCGACGCCGTCGCGGGCCTCGTCACGGACGCCGCCCCGGGCTCCGAGGTCATGGGTCGGCTCGGCGAGCTCGTCCGTGTCGTGCGGGCCGGCGCATGACCCGGGCGGGCGAGAACGTGCACGATCGTGCGCCGCTGTCGTACCGGCACGTCGACGTCTTTGCCGCGCGGGCGTACACCGGCAACTCGCTGGCGGTCTTCTGGGACCACCCGGGCCTCACCGCCACGCAGATGCTCGCGATCACCCAGGAGCTGCGCCACTTCGAGGCGATCTTCCTGCGGACGGACGACGGTGAGGAGGCCGTCGCCGCCCGGGTCTTCGACCTCTTCGGGGAGCTCGAGTTCGCCGGGCACCCGCTGCTGGGCGCGGCCGCCGTGCTGCACGAGCGCGACGGCTCCGCCGGTCCGCGGCGCTGGTCCCTCCGGCTGCCCACCAGGACGGTCGAGGTCTCCACCCGGCCCACCGCCACCGGGTACCACGCGGAGCTCGACCAGGGTGCCCCCGCGTTCCTCGCGACCGTGCCGCCCGAGGACCGGGCGGAGGTGGCGGCGGCGCTGAACCTGCCCGCCGGAGGGCTCGCCGACCTCCCGCTGCAGGTCGTCTCCACCGGTCTGCGCTACCTGGTGGTGCCCGTCGTGGACGGACTGGCGCAGGCGAGGATCGTCCGCCCCGACTTCGGGGAGCTGGTCGCTCGGTACGGCGCGCAGTACGCGTACGTGCTCGACGTCGACGCGCTCGAGGGCCGGCACTGGAACAACGACGGAGTGCTGGAGGACGTTGCGACGGGCAGCGCAGCGGGCTGCGTCGGCGCCTACCTGGCCCGCCACGGCGTCGTGCCCGTCGGGGAGGAGCTCGTCCTGCGGCAGGGCCGCTTCACCGGACGCCCGAGCCTGCTGTCGGTGCTCCCGCAGGGGAGCCCCGACGCGCTGCGCGACGTCCGCGTCGGCGGCGCCGTGAGCATGGTGGCCCGGGCGACCCTGGACGTGCTGCCGGGGTGAGGGGCGGCCCGTGCCGCGGCCGTCCCGGGATCAGACGGCGCCGGGGAAGCCCGCCTGCCGCCACGCCTCGTACACGACGATCGACGCGGCGTTCGTGAGGTTGAGCGAGCGCCGTCCGGGCAGCATGGGGATCTTCACGCGGTCCGTGACGCGCGGGTGGTCCATCGCCTCGTCGGGCAGGCCGGTCGGCTCGGGGCCGAACAGCAGGACGTCGCCGGGCCGGAACACGACGTCGGTGTACGTGGTGTCGGCGTGCGCGGTGAACGCGAAGACGCGCGCCCCGGGCAGGGCGTCGAGCGCGGCGTCGAAAGTGGGGTGCACGTCCATGACGGCGAGGTCGTGGTAGTCCAGCCCGGCGCGCTTGAGCTTCGCCTCGGAGAGGTCGAAGCCCAGCGGTTCCACGAGGTGCAGGCGCGCGCCGGTCACGGCGGCGAGGCGGATGGCGGAGCCCGTGTTCCCCGGGATGCGCGGCTCGTAGTACACGACGTGGGCGAACGGGGACGGCTCGGGGGAGACCGGTGGCGTGGGCGGGAGCTGGTCGGGCACGGGCCCGATTCTCCCACCGGTCGCCCGGGGGCCGGGCGACGTGCGGCCGTCCCGATGACGCGACGGGCCTCCCGCCCCTAGGCTCACATGATGGGAGCGACACTGACGGCGGAGATCCCGGCGGTGATGGCAGCGGTCCAGCTCGTCGGCCACGGTGGCCTCGACCGGCTGGTGTACCGCGACGACGTGCCCACGCCCGTGCCCGCGGCGGGCGAGGTCCTGATCGACGTGCATGCCTGCGGCATGAACAACACGGACGTGTGGGTCCGCGAGGGCGCGTACGGCACGGAGACGGACCCGGGCTCCGTCTCGACGTGGAGACGCGGCAGATCCACCCTCACCTTTCCGCGGATCCAGGGCGCGGACACCGTCGGCGTGATCGCCGCCGTCGGCGACGGCGTGCCCGCCGACCGGGTCGGTGAGCGCGTGATGGTGGACTTCTCGCTCTACCACCGGCCCGAGGGCGACGACAGCCTCGCGGACATCGACTACATCGGGCACGGACGCGACGGCGGGTACGCCGAGTACATGACCGCCCCCGCGGAGAACGCGTACGAGATCACGGCAGACCTCGCGGACGCGGAGCTCGCGACGTTCTGCTGCGCCTACCTCACCGCGGAGCAGATGCTCGACCGGGCCCGGCTCGGCGCGGGGGAGCGGGTGCTCGTCACCGGGGCGTCCGGCGGGGTGGGCTCGGCGATCGTCCAGCTGGCGCGCGTGCGCGGCGCCGTCCCCTACGCCGTGACGAGCGCGGGCAAGGAGGCCGCGCTGCGGGAGATCGGCGCGCAGGACGTCGTCCTGCGCGACGTGCCCGACCTCGTGGCGGAGGTGGAGCGCGTCGTGGACGGCCCGGTCGACGTCGTGGCCGACCTGGTGGCCGGGCCGATGTTCAACGACCTGCTGCGCATCCTGCGGCCCGAGGGCCGGTACACGACGGCGGGGGCCATCGGCGGGCCGGTCGTGCAGCTCGACCTGCGCACCATGTACCTCAAGCAGCTCGAGCTGCACGGCTCGTCGCAGGGCACGCGCACCGCGTTCCGGCGCCTGGTGCGCTACGTCTCCGACGGCGAGGTCCGGCCCCTCCTGGACCGCACGTTCCGGCTCTCCGCCCTGCACGACGCGCAGCGCGCGTTCCTGGCGAAGTCCTACGTCGGCAAGCTCGTCGTCGTGCCGGACCGGCACTGGGACGCCGTGGGGGCACCGTATGCGCAGCCGTGAGCGCACCATCGAACTGATCGACGCGCAGTCGGGCGGCGACGTCAGCCGGGTCGTCATGTCCGGCGTCGAGCCGCTGCCCGGGCGTACGGTGCTGGAGAAGGCGCGCTACCTGGAGCGGCAGGGCGACGGGCTGCGTCGCCTGCTGCTCTCGGAGCCGTACGGCGACCCCGCGATGTCGGTGGACCTCGTCGTGGAGCCCGGCGACCCGAGGGCTCAGGCCGGCTACGTGATCATGGAGGCGATGGGGTACCCGCTGTACTCCGGCTCCAACACGATCTGCACGGCCACCGCGCTGCTGCAGAGCGGGGCCATCCCGCTGCGCGACGGCGACGGGCTGCAGGACGTGACGCTGGAGTCCCCGGCAGGCCTGGCCCGGGTCAGCGCCCGGGTGGTCGACGGGCGGGTCGTGTCCATCACCACCGAGGGCGAACCCGCGTACGTGGCCGACGAGGCGCTGAGCGTCGAGGTGCCGAACCACGGCGACGTGCTCTTCGACCTCGTCTGGAGCGGGGCGTACTACGCGCTGATCGACGCGTCCCGCTACGGGTTCGACATCGGACCGACGGAGCAGGTCGCGCTGACCGCGTTCGGGGACGCCTTCGTCCGCGCGGCGCGGCCCGGCCTGCGCCGGGAGCACCCCGACCTGGGCGACGTCGGACCGTTGCCGTTCGCGCACTTCATGGGTCCCCTGCGCCGGGCGGGCGACGGCCGCTGGGAGTCGCCGTCGGCCACCTACGTGCATCCCGGCGTCCTCTGCCGCAGCCCCACCGGCACGGGCACGTCGGCGCGGCTCGCCCTCATGGCGCAGCGCGGGGAGATCCGCGAGGGGGAGTCGCTGGAGACGGTCTCGCCGCGCGGCAGCCGGTTCGTCGGCACGGTGCTGGAGCGCACCAGGGTGGGCGACTACCCGGCGCTGCGCTCCGCCGTCACGGGCGCGGCGCGGGTGATGGCGCGCTCGCAGATCACGGTGGACCTCGACGACCCGCTGGTCGACGCCTCCGACCTGGAGCCGCTGCTCACGCCGCCCGCCTGAGCGGGCTCAGGCGTCGCCCGCCGCCGCCTCGGAGCCGGGGGCCCCGCCGTTCGTGCCGACCACGGTGCCGTCGGTGGCGAAGACCACCGAGCCGTCGTAGTAGTCGTCGGAGACCGAGACGCGGACCCGCGGGTCGCTGGGCTTCTCGTCGGACCAGACCTCGCGCGCGACCCACAGCATCGGGTCGTCGGTGTCGTCGATCCCCGTGAGGCGCTCGGCCTCGTCGAACAGCGGCGGCAGGTCCTCCCAGCCGATCTCCGAGGCGTCGAACAGCTCCCTGGGCACGTCCTCGGGCTCCGGCTGGATGAGGGACGCGCCCTCGTGGGTGGCCTCGCCGTCGCGGTAGTGCCACTCGTCGGTCGTGGTGGCGCCCGGCGACGTGGGGGCCGTGACCTGCACCCACTGGTCGAACACGTAGACCTCCGTGACCTCGTCGCCCGACAGCGCGAGGACGGCGTCGATCGCGGGCCGCAGGTTCCCCGGCGTGAACATCGACGTCTCGGCGGCCGCGGCGGCGTCGTGCTCGGCGCGGACGGTGTCGATCGACCGCGTCTCCACCAGGCGGCCGGCGTCGTCCCACACGGGGTAGAGCGCCGCGGCGAAGCCGACGACGGCCAGCACGGGGAAGACGACGAACGGGATGTGCCGGATACCGCCGGCCGAGCGGCCCTTCTGCGGCAGCGCCCAGACGTCGGCGTCGCGCAGCTCGCGGACCTGGCGGTCGGACCCGGCGCGTCGCACCCAGTCGGGGTCGGAGGCGTCGTCGAGCACGACCTCGGGGCGCTCCGGGTGGAGCTGCGTCACCACGAGCACCGCCCCCGGCTGCATCGACGGCAGCTGGGCGAGGTTCACGACCTGCCGGACCGTGGTGCGGTACGGCCCGTGCCCCTGGCGGGGGACGACCAGCAGCCCGATCTCGCACACCGGCTGGTCGTCGACCGCCGACCCGGTGGCCCTGATGCCCGTCACGCGGGCGAGCGTCGTGCGGCCCGCGGCCTTCGCCTCGGCCACCTTCTTCGGGTCCTTGAGCCCCATCCCGCTCGTGACGCTGCCGATGATGGTCAGCGGCAGGCAGAGGCTCGCCACCACGATCGCGACGATGCGCAGGGTGACGTACAGGGGATCGCCCGTGAGGGCGTCGCCGAGGATCGACGCCGCGAGCACGCCGAGGGACAGAGCGAACAGGCAGCGGATCACGACCGTATTCTGCCTGGCCGTCCGGGGTCCTCGGCCAGGGCCGTCGCCGGCGTCGTGCCTCGTCCGACCGGGCGTATCCTGGCGCCATGACGACGCGCGCGTGCTGGTGGTGGCTGCCTCCGCAGCCCTGACCCGACGCGCCCACGTCCCCGTCCCGAGCTGCCCGTCGCAGCCGGGACGCCTCTGTGTCCGGACCGGACCGACGGGCGGCGATCCCCCAGAGGAGCCGACCCGATGACCGCACCGTCCGTCCTGACCACGCCCACACCCACCCCCACCGCCGCCGTCGCGCAGGCCCGGTCCGCCGAGATCGAGGCCGAGCTGGCGCGCGACCCCGGCCGCTTCCGCGTCCTCACCGGCGACCGGCCGACCGGCGCCCTGCACCTGGGCCACCTGCTCGCCACGCTCGACAACCGGGTGCGTCTGCAGGACGCCGGCGTCGAGGTCGTGCTCGTCGTCGCCGACTACCAGGTCATCACCGACCGCGACGACGCGGGCGACCTGCCCGCCGTCGTGCGCGAGGTGGTGCTCGACTACCTCGCCGCCGGCGTGGACCCGGCGCGCTCCACGGTGTTCACGCACTCGGCCGTGCCGGCGCTGAACCAGCTGCTGCTGCCGTTCCTGTCCCTGGTGAGCGTGGCGGAGCTGGAGCGCAACCCCACCGTGAAGGCGGAGGCCGCGGACGCCGAGAGGCGCCAGGGCCGAGGCATGTCCGGCCTGCTCTTCACGTACCCGGTGCACCAGGCGGCGGACATCCTGTTCTGCCACGGCAACCTCGTGCCCGTGGGGCTGGACCAGCTGCCGCACCTCGAGACGACGCGGACCGTGGCGCGCCGCTTCAACCAGCGCTACGCCGGCGCCCGCCCGTACTTCCCGGAGCCGGATGCCCTGCTCACGCCGTCGTTGACGGTGCTCGGGAACGACGGCGCCAAGATGAGCAAGTCGCGCGGCAACGCGCTGGAGCTGCGGGCCGGCGAGGACGAGACGGTGCGCTTCTTCCGGCGCGCCCGCACCGACTCCGAGCGGCACATCTCCTACGACCCGGAGGCGCGGCCCGAGGTGGCGAACCTGCTGCGCATCGGCGCGCACTTCGCGGGCACGACGCCGCAGGACCTGGCCGCGTCGGTCGGGGACGCCGGGGCGGGGCGGCTCAAGGCGGTCGTCACCGACGCCGTCGTCGAGGGCCTGCGCCCGCTGCGCGAGCGGCGGGCCGCGCTGGCGGCCGACGGTCCCGCCGTCGTGCGCGACGTGCTCGCCCGCGGCAACGCGCGGGCGAACGAGGTCGCCGAGCGCACCCTCGCCGACGTCCGCGACCTCATGGGCACGGTCTACGCCTGACCGCAGGCACCGCTCCGAGCGAGAGGGGTCGGGCCCGCCGGTGCCTCTCCGGCGGGCCCGGGTCTGTGGGTCAGGCGCCGAGCCGGTCGCGCAGCAGCGAGAGCTGCGCCCAGAGCTGGTCGGGCACCCGGTCGCCGAAGGTCTCGAAGAACTCCCCGGTGAGGGCCGTCTCCGCGAGCCACGCCTCGACGGGGACGTCGAACAGGGCCGCGACGTCGGCGTCGGACAGGTCGAGGCCGTCCGTGCGCAGCGCGCCCTCCGCGGGCAGCAGGCCGACGGGGGAGTGCACGGCGCCGGCGTCGGTGCGCAGGCCGCGCGCCCGGTCGAGCTGGGTGACGATCCACTCGACCACGCGCGAGTTCTCGCCGAACCCGGGCCACAGGAAGCTGCCGTCCTCGCCCTTGCGGAACCAGTTCACCTGGAACACCTTGGGCCGCTTGCCGGCCTCGAGGCCCTTGCCCACCGCGAGCCAGTGCGACCAGTGGTCGGCCATGTTGTAGCCGCAGAACGGCATCATCGCGAACGGGTCGCGACGGAGCTCGCCGACCGTGCCCTCGGCCGCGGCGGTGCGCTCGGAGCTGATCGTGGCGCCCATGAAGACGCCGTGGTCCCAGCTCGTCGCCTGGGTCACGAGCGGCACGTTGGTGGCGCGGCGGCCGCCGAAGACGATCGCGTCGACGGGCACGCCTGCCGGGTCCTCCCAGGTGTCCGCGATCGACGGGCACTGCGCCGCCGACACCGTGAACCGGGAGTTCGGGTGCGCGGCCGGGGTGTCGGAACCGGGCGTCCAGTCGTTCCCCCGCCAGTCGATCAGGTGCGCGGGCGGCTCGGGCGTGAGCCCCTCCCACCACACGTCGCCGTCGTCGGTCAGGGCCACGTTGGTGAAGATCGTGTCGTGCGTGAACGTCTCGACGGCGGTCGGGTTGGTCTCGACGCCCGTGCCCGGCGCGACGCCGAAGAAGCCCGCCTCGGGGTTGATGGCCCGCAGGCGGCCGTCGGGGCCGGGGCGCATCCACACGATGTCGTCGCCGAGAGTCTCGACCGTCCAGCCGGGGATGGTGGGTCGCAGCATCGCGAGGTTCGTCTTGCCGCACGCGCTCGGGAACGCGGCGGCCAGGTGGTACCGCCGTTGCTCCGGCGACGTCACGCGGATGAGCAGCATGTGCTCGGCGAGCCAGCCCTCGTCGCGCGCCATCGCCGACGCGATGCGCAGCGCGAAGCACTTCTTGCCCAGCAGGGCGTTGCCGCCGTAGCCGGAGCCGTACGACCAGATCTCGCGCGTCTCGGGGTAGTGGACGATGTACTTCGTGTCGTTGCAGGGCCACGGCACGTCGGCCTCGCCGTCCGCCAGGGGGGCGCCCACCGAGTGCACGGCGGGCACCCACTGCCGGCCGGCGTCGATGAGGTCGAGGACGGCGCTCGAGACGCGGGTCATGACGTGCATCGACACGACGACGTACGGCGAGTCGGTGATCTCGATGCCCACCTGCGAGATCGGCCCGCCGACGGGGCCCATGGAGAACGGCACCACGTACATGGTGCGGCCGCGCATCGACCCGGCGAAGACCCCGTCCGGCCCCGTCAGCTCCTGGCGCATCTCCGCGGGGGCGCGCCAGTTGTTCGTCGGGCCGGCGTCCTCCTCGCGCTCCGAGCAGATGAAGGTGCGCGACTCGACGCGGGCGACGTCCGACGGGTTCGACCGGGCGAGGTAGGAGTTCGGCCGCTTCTCCTCTGCCAGCCTGATCAGCGTGCCGGCCTCGACCATCTCGTCGAGCAGGCGCTGCTTCTCGGCGGCGGACCCGTCGCACCACACGATCTCGTCGGGCTGCGTGAGCTCGGCGACCTGGCTCACCCAGGCGCGGAAGTCCGTGCCGCGCGCCCCGGACGCCCCGGACGCGGGCCCGGCGCCCACCTGGCCGCGCGGCGTCGTCGTGCTGGGGGCCAGGGCGTCCGGCGCGAGCTCGGCGATCGCGAGTCGCGTGCGGCGCGGGTTCGCGGTGAAGGTCATCGGGTGCTCCGTCCATCGAGGCCCCGGCGAGCGCTGCCGGGTGGGCTGCCTCCAGCGTCCCTCCCGGCCGTACCTACTTTCCACCGGATTGGCCGTGAAGATCTGCCGATCTTCACGTAGCGTCAAACCATGACTGCCAAGGACGCCGCCGGGGCGGACTCCCCGGACCTCATCACCCTCGGCCGGCGCATCCGGCACGCGCGTACGGCGCGCGGGCTCACTCTCGAGGCGCTGGGGGAGCGGGTGGGCTCGGCGCCGAGCCTGCTGTCCCTGGTCGAGAACGGTCGGCGCGAGCCGCGGCTGTCGCTGCTGCGCTCCATCGCGGACGCCGTCGGCGTGGCCGTGCCCGACCTGCTCGCCGACGAGCCGCCGTCGCGCCGTGCCGAGCTGGAGATCGCCCTGGAGCGCGCGCAGCGCGGCCCGCTCTTCGGGGCGCTCGGCCTGCCGTCGGTCAAGCCCAGCCAGAAGCTGCCGATGCCGGTGCTGGAGCAGCTGGTCGGCCTCCACACCGAGCTGTCGCGGCGCGAGGAGGAGGCGATCGCCACCCCGGAGGAGGCGCGGCGCGCCAACACCGAGCTGCGCCACGAACGCCAGGAGCGGGACAACTACCTGCCGCAGATCGAGGCGCTCGGCGAGGAGCTGACCCACCGCGCCGGGTACGCGGGGGCGGGCGCCCTCACGCACCGCACGGTGGCGCGCATGGCCGAGCAGCTGGGCCTGACCCTCCTGCACGTGGACGACCTCCCGCGCTCGGCGCGGTCGGTCACGGACCTCGAGAACGGCCGGATCTACCTGCCGCCGGCGTCCATCCCGGGCGGGCACGGGCTGCGGTCGCTCGCCCTCCAGGCGATCGCGCACCGCGTGCTGGGGCACGAGCGGCCCCGGAGCTACGCCGAGTTCCTGCGCCAGCGGGTGGAGATCACGTACTTCGCGGCGAGCTGCCTCATCCCCCAGTCGGTGGCCGTGGAGTTCCTGCAGCGCCGCAAGCGCGAGAAGGACCTGGCGGTCGAGGACTTCCGCGACGCGTTCGGCGTCACGCACGAGGCCGCCGCCATGCGCCTGACCAACCTCGCCACCGTGCATCTCGGCATCCCACTGCACTTCCTGCGCGTGGGCGACGACGGCGCGCTGTTCCGCGGGTACGCGAACGACGGGCTGCCGCTGCCCCAGGACGTGACGGGAGCCATCGAGGGGCAGCTCGTGTGCCGCTGGTGGGCGGGGCGCGAGGCGTTCACGCGCCGCGACCGCGCCACCGAGTCCTACCAGTACACCGACACCCCGGCGGGCACGTTCTGGGACTCGGTCCAGACCGGGACCGGGGCCGACGGGCGGCAGTTCTCCGTCACCGTGGGCGTGCCGTACGCGCACGCGAAGTGGTTCCGCGGCCGCGACACCCAGGTGCGGCACGCCTCCACCTGCCCCGACCCGGTGTGCTGCCAGCGGCCGCCGGCCGAGCTCGCGGAGCGGTGGGACGGCGTCGCCTGGCCCAGCGCGCGGATGCACCAGCAGGTGCTCGCGGCCCTGCCGCGCGGCGCGTTCCCCGGCGTCGACGACACCGACGTCTTCGCGTTCCTGCAGCGCCACGCCCCGGCCGGCGAGGTCGTGCAATGACGACCGTGGCGACGGGTCAGTGCGTGCGCTCGTAGTGGCGGCGCGCCTTCGCCCGGTTGCCGCAGGTCGCCATCGAGCACCACCGGGCGCGTCCGGCGCGGCTGTGGTCGAGCAGGAACAGCCGGCACTCGTCGTTGGCGCACGGGCGCAACCGGCCAGGCGTCCGCTGCTCGGTCTCCGCCCAGGCGAGGACGAGCTCGACGGCGAGCCGGGCGTGCCGGGGTGTCTCGAGCGTCCACCGGAGGCCGTCGGCCGCGGGCTCCGGGATCCGGTGGACCCCCTGGAGCAGCGGGGTCAGCACGGAGGGGGTGAGCTCGCCGCGCACGATGCCGCCGAGGGCGTCCCGTACGTCGCGCAGTCGCGCCAGCTCGGCGGCGCTGCCGTCGCCCCCGTGCTCGCGCGCCCAGCGGCTCCCGGCCCCCGGTTCCGCGAGCGCGTCGTGCTCCACGCCGTCGAGCACCGGTCTGCTGTTGAGCAGGTCCAGCAGCGCGTCCATGGCTCCCCCTAACCGGATCGTTGCCGTTGACAGGTTAGCGCACCCGTGCTTGCCTGTCGCTCACCAGATCAGTCCTTCAAGGGGGTTAGGTATGAGCGCGGTCCACCACCGGACGGCCGTCGTCGACGGCCACGAGATCTTCTACCGTGAGGCGGGCCGTGCCGACGCGCCCACGATCGTGCTGCTGCACGGTTACCCCAGCAGCTCGTTCATGTTCCGCGAGCTCATCCCGCTGCTGGCGGACGACTACCACGTCGTCGCTCCGGACCACCTCGGCTTCGGTTGCTCGGACGCCCCGTCGGCGGAGGAGTTCGACTACACCTTCGACGCCCTCGCCGGGCTCACGTCGGGGTTGCTCGACCTCCTCGGGCTCGACCGCTACGCCCTCTACGTGCACGACTACGGCGCGCCGGTCGGCTGGCGCCTCGCGCTCGCACACCCCGAGCGCGTGACCGCCGTCGTCACCCAGTCGGGCAACGGCTACGAAGACGGCTTCGTCGAGTCGTTCTGGGCCGACCTCTGGGCCTACGCGGCGGACCCTGGGCCCGCCACCGAGCCGGGCGTGCGCGCCGCGCTCGGCGCGGACGCCGTCCGCTGGCAGTACCTGCACGGCGTGCCCGACCCGAGCCTCGTCAGCCCTGACACCTGGGAGCACGACCTCGCGCTCCTGTCCCGCGAGGGCAACGACCGCGTCCAGCTCGCGCTCTTCCGCGACTACGCCACCAACCCCCCGCTCTACCCGCGGCTGCACGAGCTCCTGCGCACCGGCATGATCCCGGTGCTCGCGGTCTGGGGCCGTGACGACGAGATCTTCGGTCCCGCCGGGGCGGAGGCCTTCGCCCGGGACGCCCCGGACGCGGAGGTGCACCTCGTGGACGGCGGCCACTTCCTGCTCGAGAGCCACCTGGACGTCGTCGCGGGCTACCTGCGCAGATTCCTCCGGCGCGTGCTGTCGTAGCCGTGCGGCTCAGTCGAGGCGAACCTCGCGGATGCGACGATCCTCGACCGCCGTGACCAGCAGGACGTGCCCGTCGTCCTCGCCGTCGTGATGGCCGTCGTCGTGGCCGTCGACGACGACGCTGTCGCCCTCCTCGGCGAGCCGTCCGAGCCGGGCGAGGACGTAGCCCGCGACGGTCTCGTAGGGGCCGTCGGGCAGCTCGACGCCGGTGAGCCGGGCGAAGTCCTCGATCGTGAGGCCGGCGTCGTAGGTACCCGCCACGTGCACCGCGGCGAGCGGGTCGTGCTCGTCGCGGATGTCGCCGACGAGCTCCTCGACGAGGTCCTCGAGCGTGACGATCCCGTCGGTCCCGCCGTACTCGTCGACGACGAGGGCGAGGTGCGTGCGGGTGCGCTGCATCTCGGCGAGGGTCGGCAGCAGCCGTCCGGTCGCGGGCAGGTCGAGCACCGGGCGTGCTGCGTCGCGCACGGTGCGCCGGGTGCCGGACGGCGCCCCCGCGCCGCGGGCGAGGTCGCGCACGTGCACGAAGCCGAGCACGTCGTCGACGTCCTCGCCGGCGACGGGGTACCGCGAGTAGGGCAGGTCGCGCGTGCGCTCCTCGGCCTCGGCGAGCGACAGGTCCGCCCGGAGGAAGACGACGTCTCCCCGCGGCCGCATCACCTCGCCCAGGGTGCGCTCCGAGGCGGCGAAGACGTCCGAGAGGATGCGCCGCTCGTCCTCGTGCAGGCCCGGGTGGGCGGCGACGAGGTCGCGCAGCTCCTGCTCGCTGATCTCCTCCGAGCGCAGGCTCGGGTCGCCGCCCAGCAGGCGGACGACGGCGTCGGTCGACCGGGACAGCAGCCAGATGACGGGCCGCATCAGCACGGCGAAGCGGTCCAGCGGCGGGCCCACGGCGAGCGCGACCTGCGCGGTGCGCTGCAGCGCGATCCGCTTGGGCACGAGCTCGCCGAGCACGAGCGACAGGTAGGCGATGACGAGGGTGAGGCCGACGAGCGCGACCGTCGCCGCGGCGCCCTCCGGGAGCCCCGCGGACACGAGCGCCGGGGCGACGTCGGGCGCCAGGGTGGACGCGCCGTACGCGGCGGAGAAGAAGCCCGCCACCGTGACGCCGATCTGCACGGCCGCCAGGAAGCGGTTCGGGTCGCGGGCGATCGCCGCCACCCGGCGCCCCCGCGGGCCGCTGCGCTCGAGCTGGTCGATCTGCGTGCCCCGCAGCGAGACCAGCGCGAACTCGGTCCCGGCGAACACACCGCCCAGGAGCACGAAGAGCAGGACGAGCGCGATGTTCCACCAGGTGTCCGCGTCCACCGGGGTCCTCTCTGTCGGTCGCCGGCCGAGGCGCCGACGGTCGCCCCGGTGTCGTCACCCGGTGAACGCGTCGCGGTGCGGCCCGGTTCCGACGGACCGGGCGGGCGGGTCAGCGGAAGCGCTGCGCCGCCAGGGGAGCCGCCTCGGCGAGGCCGCGCACGGCGGGGTGCGCGTCGTCGTCGGTGCCGCCGGCCAGGACGTCGTTCATCGGGCCGGACGCCACGAACGTGCCGTCCGCGAGCACGTGCACTGTCGGGCACAGCCGGCCGACCAGCTCGACGTCGTGCGAGACCAGCAGCACGGCGGTGCCCTCGGCGCGGGTGGCGTCGGTGAGCCGGCGCACGATCTCGCCGCGCATCGCCGGGTCGACGGCGGTGAGCGGCTCGTCGAGGAGCAGCGCCTGGGGGCGGGTGGCCAGCGCGAGCGCGAGCGCGAGGCGCTGCTTCTCCCCGCCCGAGAGGGAGTAGACGGCGCGCCTCGCGAGCTGCGGCTCGAGCGCGACGTCGTCCAGCAGGTCCGCCACGGTGCGGCCGCTGGCGCGGCCGGCCTTGCGGGCGTCGGTCAGGGCGCCGGAGACGGCGCGCTCCACGGTCCAGCGCGGGTCGACGTCGAGCCCGTTCTGCGCGACCGTGCGCACCGCCGCGCGGAACTTCTTCTTGTCCCGCCGGCCGAGCTTGGCGACCGTGCGGCCCTGGAACGTCACGTGCCCCTCGCGGATGCGCAGCTGCCCCAGCAGCGCCTGCACCAGGGTCGACTTCCCGGCGCCCGACTCGCCCACCACGCCCACCGGCTCCGCACCGGGCAGCAGCTCCAGGTCGATCCCCTCCAGGATCGCGGGGCCGCCGTAGCCGACCACCAGGTCGGTCGCGCGCAGGATCGGGGTGGGGGAGGTCGAGCTCATGCTGGTGTCACCTTCGTGTGTGCGTGCGCCGGACGACGGGGCCGGCCCGGTTGTCCGACGAACGACGGTACCCCGCGGTTCCCGCCGCCCTCGGCGACCGAGGGCGGCGGGACTGCTCACGGCGTGGTCACGACGGCATCGTCAGACGCCGGCCAGCACCGCCTCTGCGGGCTCCTCGGGCCCCTCGGGCGCCACGGCCGGTCCCCGGCCGAGGACCGCGGACAGGGCGTGCGCGAGCCACTCCCGCGCCTCGGCCGCCGTGGCGGGCGCGCTCGCCCGGCGGGCGGCGACGTGCAGGTCCGGGCGGACCAGGAGCACCCCGGAGTCCTCGGTCTCCCGCAGGTCCGCCCACGTCCCGTAGGGGTCCTCGACGGGCCGGCCGGGTCCGACCGCGACGGTCGTGAGGTCGAGCCCGAGCTCCGTGCCGAGCTCCCGTGCGGCGTCGACCCACGCCTCGCCGCCGATCCCGGTGACGACGGCGAACCGGCCCTGCCCGACGAGGTCGAGGGTCGACGTCCGGGCGCCGTCGACGGTCACCCAGGTGTGCGGGATCCGCGCGCCCGGCCACGTGGTGGGCTGGGCGTAGAGCTCGGGGTCGAGCGCGTACTCCGGCTCCGGCGTGCCGTCCGGCAGGACCGCGCCCGAGGCGTACCGGTGGTTGTGCTCCACGCCGTGCGCGTCGAACTCGTACTGCTTGTACGCGATCGCCTCGCGCAGCGCGGCGCGCACCCGCTCGCCGTCCGCGCCCGGCGCCTTGCGGAGCTCCAGCTGGGCCTCGAGCCGCGCGGGGTCGCTCGTGTCCTCGAGCTCCAGCGCGGCCAGGATGCGGCCCGTGTCGGCGATGCTCTGGTTGGCGCGCTCGACGATCTGCTTCGCGACCGGTGCCCGCTCGGCGTCGTAGGAGTCGAGCAGCGCCGGGTCCGCCGTCCCGGCGACGACGTGGGCGAGCTTCCAGGCGAGGTTGTAGGAGTCCTGGATCGAGGTGTTGGAGCCCAGCCCGTTCGTCGGAGGGTGCCGGTGGACGGCGTCCCCCACGCAGAAGACGCGCCCCTTCGCCAGGGTCGTGGCGTAGTGGTGGTTCACGGTCCAGGGGGACGCCGACTTCACGCGCATCTCGAAGTCGTCGGTGCCCACGAGGTTCACGGCGAGCTCGCGCACGAACTCGTCGGTGAGCTCCGGCGGCCCGGCGGCGACCTCGTAGCCCCACATGACCATCCACTCGTTCCAGGGCTTGATCATGCGCAGCACGCCCAGCCCCACGCCCTCGCGCTCCGCGCCCGGCTGGAGCATCCAGTAGAGGACGGACGGCCGGTGGGCGACGAAGCGGGAGAGGTCCGCCTCGAACACGATGCTCAGGGACCCGCCGACCGCTCCGGGGCCCTCGTAGGGCAGGTCCAGGTGCTCGGCCACCCGGCTCCGGGCGCCGTCGGCGCCGACGAGGTAGCGCGAGCGCACCCGGTAGGTCGCCCCGGTGAGCCGGTCGCGGACGGTGGTGGTGACGCCGTCGGCGTCCTGCACGTGGTCGACGTACTCGGTGTCGAAGCGCACGGTGGCACCGCGCTCCTGCGCCGCCTGGACGAGGATCGGCTCGGTGATGGTCTGCGGGGCGTCGACCATCGGGCACGGGCTCTGCAGCTCGTACCGGGCGCGGCGCGCGGTGTCGGTGCCCCAGGACGGGATGCGGCCGAGCTCCTCGCCCGCCAGGCTCGTGCAGAACGTCGTGTTGCCCATCGAGTCCCAGGGTGTGGCCTCGGCCAGCAGCGCGTCCTCGAGGCCCATGTCGCGCAGCGCCTCCATCGTGCGCTGGTTGGTGATGTGCGCGCGGGGGCTGTCGGCGAGGCGGCCGTACTTGGTCACCACCATGACGCGCGTGCCGTACGTCGCCAGGAAGAGGGCCGCCGAGGCGCCCGCGGGGCCGGTCCCGACGACGAGGACGTCGGTCTCGAGCACGGGGTCCTCGAGCACCAGGTCCTCGGGCGCGGGGGGTGTGGGCACGGGGTCGTGGGTCATCGGCGATCAGCTCCTGAGGTTCGGGGTCGACGCACCGCACGGTAGCGAAAATGTCCCTCCACCTGCAGCGACGTCCCGGCCGGGTGAGCGACCCGCGCGGAGGTCATACTGCGTGGATGGTGGACCGGGAGTCGGTACGCAGGTGGGTCGCCGGGTACGAGACGGCGTGGCGCGACAGCGACGCCGACGCCGTCGCGCGGCTGTTCACGCCCGACGCGCGGTACGCGCGCTCGCCCTACGACGCCGAGGAGCTCGTGGGCCACGACGCGATCCGCGGGTTCTGGACCGTCGACGAGGACGCCGCGTTCACGATGACGGCCGAGCCGGTCGCCGTCGAGGGCGACGTCGCCGTCGTCCGGCTCGAGGTGCGCTACACCGCGCCCGACGAGCAGGAGTACCGCGACCTGTGGGTGCTGCGCTTCGCCGACGACGGACGCGTCACCGACTTCGAGGAGTGGGCGTACTGGCCGGGGAAGGCCTGGACGGCGTCGCCCTGAGCGGCGCGACGCCGTCCCGCCCGCACGGTCACGGGCGCGCGCCTCCGCGGGCGTCCGTGCGGGCGAGGAGCTTGCCGAACACGTCGCCCAGGCGCAGGCCGTCGTGCTCGAACTCGTTGGTTACCCAGGCGCGCGCGTTCCCGACGTGCGCGGCGGTCTCCAGGGAGAGGCCCGCGTCGACGAACATGTCGTCGTGGTAGACGGCGGCCTCGAGCGGCACGTCGTTGCGGGCGAGGACGTCGAGGTCGTACAGGTCGTCCCAGCCGGTGCGCGCCGCCAGCGCCTCGGCGGCGGGCCGGAACGGGCGCAGCTCCGCGAGCTGCTCGAACATCCAGGGGTAGATCATCTCGCCGGTGAACAGCAGGGGGCGGGCGCCGGCGTCGAACGCCGCGTCGTCCTCGCGCACCCGCTGCGCCGCCCACGCCGTGGCACCGGTGCCGGACTGCGCGTAGATCGACTCGTGCAGGACGGCGTACATCGGGTTGGTGGCGAAGCCCGTGGCGGCCTCGACCTCGGCGAGGAACGTGTCGCTCAGGTCGTCCGACCCGTGGTCGAACGCCTCGTCGACGATCCAGTGCACGCGCTCGAAGCCCGGCCCCATGCCGAACGCCATCCCGAGGGTCTGGAACCGCTCGACCGTGAGCAGGTCCCCGCCGGGCAGGCGGACGTCGCCCGCCGCGATCCGGTCCGCGATGCGTGCCACGCGATCGACGTCGTCGGGGTAGCGCTCGCGGTAGAGCGCGTTCTTGGCGACGACGCGCGGCTGGGTGCGGCGGTAGACGTCCTCGGCGCTCGCCGTGAGCCCGGCGAGGCCGCCGGTGACGTACGACGCCGCCACCCCCTCGGGGGCCCGCGACAGGTACGTGAGGGTGAGGAACCCGCCGTAGGACTGGCCGAGCGTCGACCAGCGTCGGCCGCCGTAGACGGTGGTCCGCACGTGCTCGGCGTCGGCGACGATCGAGTCGGCGCGGAAGTGTGCCAGGTGCTCGGCCTGGGCCTCGGCCGGGCCCAGCGCGGTGAGCGCACCCGCCCGGACCGCCGTCGAGCGGCCGGTGCCGCGCTGGTCGAGCAGCACCACCCGGAACCGCTTGAGGGCCTCGCCCACCCAGCCGTCGGGGCCGGTCGGGCGCGGTCCCTTGCCGCCCGGGCCGCCCTGGAGGAAGACGAGCAGCGGCAGGTCGTCGGCCTTCCGCGGCGGATCGACCAGCTCGCGGACGAAGAGGGAGATCGTGCGGCCGTCGTCGGGGTGCGCCCAGTCCAGCGGCACCGTGAGGGTGCGGTCGGTGACGTGGACGCCGGGGAGCGTGTACGCGCGCACCGAGGTGGGTGCCGAGGCGGTCGTGGTGGTCGCGGTGCCGGTGATGCTCACGGGGGCAAGGGTAGGCCGGGTTGCATTATTGGAGTGCGTGCTCCAACAATTGTGCCGTGCCGATCACCGCTCCGTCCGAGGTGCGCCAGCCCCGCTGGGTGCCGCTGCTCCTGCTGCTCGCGACCGTCGCCGTCGGCGTCGGGCTGGGCTTCGCGCTCCCGCCGCTCGCCCGGTGGCTGCACGGGGTCCTCGAGAGCACCCCGTTGCCGAGCCTCGGCCCCGTCGAGCTCCTCGCGGGCCTGCCCCTCGTCTGGTCCGTGCCCGTCCTCGGCGGGCTGGGCGTGGTGGGGGGTGTCCTCCTGGCGCTGAGCACGGTCGGGGAGGCGCTGCGGCTCACCGTCGCCGACGACCACCTGGAGCACCGCACGGACGACCGGGAGGGCTGGGTCGAGCGGGCCGACGTCGGCGACGTCTTCCGCGACGGCCGGTACCTCGTCCTGCTCGGCCCGACCGGCGCCCCCCGGGAACGCCTGGACGCGGACACGCTGCGGCCCGACGAGCTCCGGGCCGCGTTCGAGGGGCACGGATGGCCGTGGCGCGACGCCGACCCGCACGAGCGCGCGTACGAGCGGTGGATGGACGGCCGGCCCGGGTTCTCGGCCGCCGAGCACGCCCTGCTGCGCCGTCGGCTCGCCGAGCGCAAGGACGCCGCGGCGGTGGCGGAGATCGACGAGGCGCTCGCCGCCCACGGCCTCGCGGCGCGCGTCCGCGACGACCGGCTCCAGGTGCGGAGGGTCGGCGTCGGTGCCCGCGGCGGGGCCGCGGAGGACGCCCGTGGCGCGCAGGGTTGACCCGGAGCGGCACGAGGCGCGCCGTCTGCAGATCGTCCTGGCCGGGCTGACGGTGCTGGCCGAGCGCGGCTACGAGGGCGCGACGACGGCGGCGATCTGCCGCGAGGCGGGGATCGGGTCGGGGACGTTCTTCCACTACTTCGCGACCAAGACGGAGCTGGTCCTGGCGATCCTCGAGCTCGGTACGGCCGACACGGTCGAGAAGGCGGCGGCCCTCGAGGGCCGCACCGACCCGCTCGCCGTCCTCCTCGAGCTCGTGGGCTCGTGGGCCGACGACGCCGCCGACCCGCGCATCCCCGGGTTCGTCCGCGCCGTCGCGGGAGTCATGCACCTGCCCGCCGTCGCCGACGCCCTGGCGGCGGACGACCGCGCCCAGCGCGACCTGCTCCTGCGGTGGATCGAGCGCGGCCAGGCCACGGGCGAGGTCCGCGCCGACCTCCCGCCCGCCCGGATCGCCTCCTGGCTCGCCCTGCTCTCCGGAGGCTTCCTCGAACGGGTCGCGACCGACCCCGGCTTCACCGTCGACGGCGAGCGGGACCTCCTGCTCGCCACGGCGCGGGCGTTCCTGGCCGACCCCAGGGGAGCCGCGGATGCGACCACAGGGCCGCGCCGCTAGGCAGGAGGGGTGCCCGGCCACCGCCGTCGTCCCGCCCTCCGTCCGCCCCGGTGAACGTGGGCGTCCTGCTCGCGCTCGCGTCGGCGCTCCTGTACGGCGTGTCGGACGTGGTGGGCGGCGTCGTCTCGCGGCGGATGCCGTTCGTCCGGGTCGCGCTCTGGGGCCAGGGGGGAGGCCTCGTCGCGACGCTCCTCGCGGCGCCGTTCGCGGGCGGTACGGGGCCGGCGTCGGCCGACCTGCTGTGGGGCGGGCTGTCCGGCATGGGCACCGGGGTCGCGATGGTCGCGCTGTTCCGGGGGATGAGCCGGGGCGCCATGTCCCTGGTGGTGCCCGTGAGCGCCGTGGGCGGCCTCGCCCTGCCGGCCGTCGCCGCGGCGCTGGTCCTCGGGGAGCGTCCCGGGGCGTGGACGTGGGCCGGGGTGCTGCTGGCGCTGCCCGCGCTCTGGCTGGTCGCGCGGGGCGGCCCGGGCGCGCCGGCGGGGGAAGCCCTGGCGGTGCGCGACGGCCTGACCGCGAGCGTCGGCATCGGCGTGCAGTACATCGCCCTCGCCCAGGCCGGAGGAGGTTCGGGCGTCTGGCCCGTGGCCGCGGGCCGGGTGACGGCGGTCGCGTGCGTCGGTGGGCTCGCGCTCCTGGCGCTCCGGCGCCCGCCCGCAGAACCGCGCCCGGCGCCCACCCCGGCCCTGCGCCTCGCGGCGGCCTCCAGCGGCGTCCTGGCCGCCGCGGCCCTCGTCTGCTACCTGCTCGCCGCGCGGACCGAGCTCGTCGCGGTGGCAGTGACCCTGTCGGCGCTCTACCCGGTGGTCCCGGTCCTGGTGGGCCTCACCCTCCTGCACGAACGGCTCACCCGCCGCCAGGCCCTCGGCCTCGCCCTGGCCCTCGCCGCCTCGCTCCTCGTCGTCGGCCCCTGACGACCACCCGCGCACGGTCCACAGCACCAGCAGGCAGCATCCCCACGTGCAGGAGACCGAAACGACAAGCTGAGGGGACGGCATCGCTTCGCCCGGACGTATCCCTCCCGAAGTGGAGGGCGCCCTGGCGCCCGTGAACGCGTCCGGGCGAAGCGATGCCGTCCCCTCAGCGCCAGCACCGAGGTTTCGGTCTACGGACTACTGCACGTCGGCGTCGACCCAGTCGAAGGTCTTCGTCACGGCCTTCTTCCAGGACCGGTAGAGCCGCTCGCGCTCGTCCTCGGCCATCGCCGGCGACCAGCGCTTGTCCTCGGCCCAGTTCGCGGTGACGTCCTCCTCGCCCTTCCAGAACCCGACGGCGATGCCGGCGGCGTAGGCGGCGCCGAGCGCCGTCGTCTCGGCGACCTTGGGCCGCACGACGTCGACACCGAGCTGGTCGGCCTGGAACTGCATGAGCAGCTCGTTCTGGACCATGCCGCCGTCGACCTTGAGCTCGGTGAGGTCGACGCCGGAGTCGAGCTTCATGGCGTCGACGACCTCGCGGGTCTGGAACGCCACGGCCTCGAGCGCCGCGCGGGCGATGTGGTTGCGGTTGACGTACCGGGTGAGCCCCACGAGCGCACCGCGGGCGTCGGGGCGCCAGTACGGGGCGAACAGGCCGGAGAACGCCGGCACGAAGTAGGCGCCGCCGTTGTCCTCGACCTTGCGGGCCAGCCACTCGACGTCGGGGGCGTCCTCGAACATGCCGAGGTTGTCCCGCAGCCACTGGATGAGGGAGCCGGTGACGGCGATGGAGCCCTCGAGGGCGTACACCTGGGGGGCGTCGCCGATCTTGTAGCAGACGGTGGTGAGCAGGCCGTTCTTGCTCGGCACCTTCTCCGTGCCCGTGTTGAGGAGCATGAAGTTGCCGGTGCCGTAGGTGTTCTTCGCGGTGCCGGTCTCGAAACACGCCTGGCCGAAGGTGGCGGCCTGCTGGTCGCCGAGGATGCCGGCGATCGGCACGCCGGGCACGAGGCCGCGGGGGCGGCCCTGCCCGTACACCTCGGAGGAGGAGCGGATCTCGGGCAGCATCGACATCGGGATGCCCATGTCCGCGGCGATGTCCTCGCGCCAGCTCAGGGTGTCGAGGTCCATGAGCATGGTGCGCGACGCGTTGGTGACGTCGGTGACGTGCACGCCGCCGTCGGGCCCGCCGGTCATGTTCCACAGCACCCAGGTGTCGGTGTTGCCGAACAGGAGGTCGCCCTTCTCGGCGGCCTCGCGCGCGCCCTCGACGTTGTCGAGGATCCACTTCACCTTGGGGCCGGAGAAGTAGGTCGCCAGCGGCAGGCCGACGATCGACTTGTACTTGTCGGCGCCCTCGGAGCCGCCGAGCTCGTCGACGATCGCCTGCGTGCGGGTGTCCTGCCACACGATCGCGTTGTACACCGGCTTGCCGGTGTTCTTGTCCCACACGACGGCGGTCTCGCGCTGGTTGGTGATGCCGATGGCGGCGAGGTCGGTGTGCGCCAGGTTGCCGCGCGTGAGCGCCAGCCCGACGACCTCGCGCACGTTGCTCCAGATCTGCTCGGCGTTGTGCTCGACCCATCCCGCCTTGGGGAAGATCTGGTCGTGCTCGAGCTGGCCGGTGGAGACGATCCGGCCGGAGTGGTCGAAGACGATGGCACGCGAGCTCGTCGTGCCCTGGTCGATGGCGAGGACGTAGTCAGCCATGGGGGTTGCCCTTCACGTCGGTGTGGGTGGTGCGGGTGCCGGGCGGGGCCGGGGGGCCCGCCCGGGGGGGGGGTGAGGGGTTTAAAGGGCCCCCGGGGGCGGCGGACCCACCCCCCCCCCGGCGGCCCGGGGCCGGCCCCCCCGGG
>NZ_JBHTVT010000007.1:69609-204785 GCF_042792795.1 Isoptericola sp. NPDC056605
CGTCCGGGCTGCTCAACGGCCATCCGCGGACGGAGCTCGTGCTGTGGGACCGGCCCGGCGGCGCGGCGGGGGGGGGGGGGGGGGGGGGGGCCGGGGGGGGGGGCGCCCCCCCCCGGCGGGGTGGTTCAGGAGTAGACGGAGCCCAGGAGGCCGGCGAGCACGCCGCCCACGAGCGGGCCGGCGACGGGCACCCAGGAGTACGCCCAGTCGCTGGACCCCTTGCCCTTGATGGGCAGGAACGCGTGCGCGATGCGGGGCCCGAGGTCTCGGGCGGGGTTGATGGCGTACCCGGTCGGGCCACCGAGGCTGGCACCGATCGCGACCACGATGAAGGCGACGGCGAGCGGCCCGAGCCCGGACGGGGTCTTGCCCGAGACGACGACGAAGAACACCAGCACGAAGGTCGCGATGACCTCGGTGATGAAGTTCCAGGTGTAGGAGCGCACCTCCGGGCCCGTGGAGAACACGGCGAGCTTCGTGGCCCCGGGGGCCTCCTGGTCGAAGTGCTTCTTGTACGCGATGAACGCGAGCACGGCACCGATGATGGCGCCGATCATCTGAGCTGCGAAGTAGATGAACATGTTGCTCACGGTCGGCTCGATGGTGGCGGTGATCCGCCCCTCGGGCCCGGTGAGCGTGGCGAACGGCATGTCCGCGGTGTACAGCCCGAGCGTCACGGCCGGGTTGAGGTGAGCGCCGGACTTGTAGGCGGTGAAGACGCCCGCGAAGACCGCGAGGCCCCACCCGAAGTTGATCAGCAGCCAGCCGCCGTCAAAGCCCTTGGTCCTGGGCAGGATGACGTTGGCGACCACTCCGGCACCGAGCAGGATCAGCGTCGCGGTCCCGAGGATCTCGGACCAGAACGCCTGCATGATCAATGAGTCCATCGTCGGATCTCTTTCTCTTGAGGGACCTCGTTGTCCTCTCCGGGGTCGGAGAGAGCCCGCGACGGGCGGAGCCCTGCGGGAGACCGGCCGGGTGTCCGGCCGGGGGCGGATCAGCCCCGCAGGGGCTGCATGGCGGCGACGTCGGCGGCTCGGAGGCGTACGGCCTCCGCGCTGGCGTCGTCGGGCTCGTCCTCCGCCGCGTCCTCGGCCTGGGCGCGGGCGGTGTAGGCGTCGATCTCGGCCTGCTTGGTCGCGTCGTCCCAGCCGAGCAGCGGCGCCGCGATGTCGGCGATCTCGGCCAGTGCGGCCAGGCCGCGGTCCGCGACCTCGTACACGAGGCGGGTGCGGTGCAGCAGCAGGTCCTCGAGGTGCAGCGCGCCCTCGTGGCTGACCCCGAAGTGGATCTCGGCGCGCAGGTACGCGGGGGCGCCTTCCAGCGGGCGGGCGAGCGACGGGTCCTGCTCGCACAGCTCCACGAGCTGGCGCAGCGACGAGCCGTACCGGTGCAGCAGGTGGTCGACCATCTGCGGCTTCCAGCCGTACTTGGCGGCCCAGGTGCGGGCGAGGCGGCGCGTGGCCTGCAGGCCGACGGCGCCCAGCAGCGGGATCTGGTGCGTGATCGACGGCAGCGCGGCGGCGCGCTGGCCGATGGCGAAGTCCACGGCGTCCTTCGCCATCACGCGGTAGGTGGTGAGCTTGCCGCCGGCGATGACGGTGAGGCCGGGCACCGGGCTGGCGACGGTGTGCTCGCGCGACACCTTGGCGGAGCTCGTGCCCTCCTTGGTGCCGGGCTGCAGCAGCGGGCGCAGGCCGGCGTAGGTGCCGATGATGTCGTCGCGCGACAGGGGGTGGGCCAGCACCGCGTTCGCGTGGTCGAGGATGTAGTCGATGTCCTGCGCGGTGGCGACCGGGTGGGTCGGGTCCTGGGTCCACGGGGTGTCGGTCGTGCCGACCACCCAGTACCGGGACCACGGGATGACGAACAGCACCGACTTCTCGGTCTGCAGGATCAGGCCGACGGTGCCCTTGATGCGCTCGCGCGGGACGACGATGTGCACGCCCTTGGAGGCGAGCACCCGCAGGCCGCCGGTGTCGCCGGCGAGCGCCTCCGTGTCCTCGGTCCACACGCCGGTGGCGTTGATGACGTGCCGGGCGCGGACGGTGATCTCCTCGCCGCTCTCGAGGTCCGTGAGGACGGCGCCGTTCACCGCGCCGGTGGCGCCCTTGGTGAGCGCCACGACCTGGGTGCGGGACGCCGCGTGCGCGCCGTAGCTGACGGCGGTGCGCACGAGCGTGGACACGAGCCGGGCGTCGTCGACGGAGGCGTCCCAGTACTGCACGGCGCCGATGGCGGCGTCGTGCGCGAGGTCGGGGAACTTGGTCGACATCCGGCGTCGCGACAGGTGCCGGTGCAGCGGCATGGCGCGACGTCCCGGGGCGAGGGACGCGAGCGTGTCGTAGAGCGCGATGCCGGCGCCGACGTACGCGCGCTCCCACAACCGGTGCTCCAGCGGGTACAGGAACGGCACGGGCTTGACGAGGTGCGGGGCGATGTCCTTGAGCAGGAGGTCGCGCTCGGTGAGCGCCTCCTTGACAAGGTGGAAGTCGAGCATCTGCAGGTAGCGCAGCCCGCCGTGCACCAGCTTGCTGCTGCGGCTGGACGTGCCCGACGCCCAGTCCTGCGCCTCGACGATCGCGGTCGACAGGCCGCGGGTGGCGGCGTCGAGCGCGATGCCGGCGCCGGTGACCCCGCCGCCGACGACGAGCACGTCGAGCTCGCCGCTGGGGGTCTGGGAGCCCTTGAGCGCGGCGAGGGCCTGGGTGCGTGACTCGGCGGTGAGCCGGGTGGAGGCCATCGTTGTTCCTTCCGATCGACGACCCTCCCAGGTCAGCACCGCCAGCACGTCCGCGCAACCTGGGTGCACAAACGTGCAAGGGTGCATGCTGGTGGCATGGCGAGCTACCGGGAACGCGACGTGGTGATGGCCGCGACGATGTACTACCTGCAGGACATGAAGATGGAGACGATCGCGCGGCACCTGCGCACCTCCCGCTCCACCGTCTCCCGTCTGATCAAGCGCGCGCGGGACACCGGCGTCGTCGAGATCACGCTGCGGCCCGGCCCGTCCCGGGCGCCCGGCCTCGGTCAGGAGATCGCCGAGCGGCACGGCATCGACGCGTACGTGGTGCCCGTCTCCGACTCCGCCACCGACGACGACCGGCTGCAGCAGGTGTCCATCACCACCGCACGGCTCCTGGCGCGCTGGTTCGACTCCGACATGGTGCTCGGGGTGGCCTGGGGCACCACGCTCGCCGCGATCACCGAGCACCTGCCCCACAAGCCCACTCGCGGGTCCGCCGTCGTGCAGCTCAACGGCGCGGCCAACACCCGGACCTCGGGCATGAGCTACGCGGGCGACCTGATCTCCGGGTTCGGCACGGCCTTCGACGCGTCCGTCCACTACTTCCCGGTGCCGGCGTTCTTCGACTTCGCCGAGACGAAGGCCGCGATGTGGCGCGAGCGTTCCGTGCGCCGCGTGCTCGACGTCCAGGGCCGCGCCGACATCGCCCTCTTCTCCGTGGGCGCCCTCACCGGCGGCGTTCCCTCGCACGTGTACTCCGCCGGGTACCTCGAGGCCGACGACGTGGCCGTGCTGGACGCCGAGGGCGTGGTGGGCGACGTCTGCACCGTCTTCGTGCGCGCCGACGGCACCTACCGCGACATCTCCCTCAACGCCCGGGCCACCGGCCCCGTGCCCGCCGAGCTGCGCCGCATCCCGCGCCGGCTGTGCGCCGTCGCGGGGGCCAACAAGGTGGCGCCGCTGCGGGCGGCGCTCGCGGCCGGCGTCGTCACGGACCTCGTGATCGACGAGGTCACGGCCGCCGCGCTCGTGGAGGAACCGTGAACGTCCGTGCACCGGGACGCCCGCGCCGGGGCGGGGCGCCGACCGTAGAGTGACCGCGTGCTTCCGGAACCGCCCGGGGACCGCCGGCCCCAGGACCACGGCGCGTCGTTCGCCGTCCGCTCCGCGATGCCGGCCGACATGCGTGGGGTGCGCCGTCTCGTGGAGCCGTACGCCGAGCGGCGCATCCTCCTGGCGAAGGAGATGGTCGGCTACTACGAGGCGGTGCAGGAGTTCCTCGTCGCCGCGGACGTGGACGGGGGCGTCGTGGGGTGCGGCGCGCTGCACGTCATGTGGGACGACCTCGCGGAGGTGCGCACCCTCGCCGCCGACCCGGCCTGGCGCGGCCGCGGCGTGGGGCACGCGATCGTCGAGGGCCTCGTCGAGAGGGCGCGGCGGCTCGGGCTGCGCCGGGTGTTCTGCCTGACGTTCGAGGTCGGCTTCTTCCGCACCCACGGGTTCCGCGAGATCGACGGCACACCCGTCGACGCCGAGGTGTACGCCGAGCTGCTGCGCTCGCACGACGACGGCGTCGCCGAGTTCCTGGACCTGGCGCGGGTGAAGCCCAACACGCTCGGCAACACCCGGATGCTGCTCGAGCTCTGAACCGCCCGCCCGAGGGTCCGCGGCGGACCTAGGCGGGCAGGTGGTACCGGCCGGCGTCGTCCTGCTCGACGAGCCCGTCCTCGACCAGCCCGCCGAGACAGCGGTCGACCTGGCCCTGGTCGGGGCCGGAGTCGGCGAGCAGGGCGCGCGGCACGGGCTCGACGGCGGCACGCAGCGCGGCCATGACGCGGCCGCGCACCTGGCGGTCGGTGCCGTGCCAGGCCTGCGTGCGACGGCGGTGCGCGTGGGCGTCGGGCGGGTGGCCGGCCGCGCGCCAGGCGCACAGGTCGGCGACCGGGCAGGCGCCGCAGCGCGGCGCGCGGGCGGTGCACACCACGGCGCCCAGCTCCATCGACGCGGCAGCCCAGCGTGCGGCGGTCGCCTCGTCGTCGGGCACGACGCCCGCGGCGAGGCCGCGCTCCGCGGCCGTGGGGGAGGGCGCGCCGAGCGCGGTGCCCCCCAGCGTGCGGGCCAGGACGCGGCGCACGTTGGTGTCCACGACGACGGAGCGGCGCCCGAACGCGAACGCGCGCACCGCGGCCGCCGTGTACTCGCCGATGCCGGGAAGCGCCCGCAGGGCCTCCTCGTCGTCGGGGACCCCGCCGTCGTGCCGCGCGACGATCGCGGCCGCGCACTGCTGCAGGCGCAGCGCGCGGCGGGGGTAGCCGAGCCGGTCCCAGGCCCGCAGCACGTCGGCCGTGGGGGCGGCGGCGAGGTCGGCGGGCGTCGGCCACCGCTCCAGCCAGACCCGCCACACCGGCTCGACCCGGACCACCGGCGTCTGCTGCAGCATCACCTCGCTGACGAGCACGCCCCACGGCGTGCGGTCCGGGCGCCGCCACGGCAGGTCGCGCGCGGCGTCGTCGAACCACGCGACCGTGCGCGCGACGAGCGGGTCCGTGGTGTCCGGTACGGACGGCGCGGACGGCGTCGAGCGGAGCGGGGCGGGGACGACGGGCACGGCGCCCATTCTGGCCCACGACCTGTCGGGCCCAGCACGGGGTGTACCTCGCTGTGAGCCTGACAACTCGGCGGGTGCGGTTGGCGGCGGCGCGGCTCCGCCGCAGGTGGGGGCACGCGTCGTACGGTGGCGCCGCGGCACGGATCGAGACGGAGGGGTGGCCCGTGGCACGTGCGGAGGACGGGCGTCGAGGTGGCAGCACCTCGCGTGGCTCCGGCGCGCGTTCCGGTGCGGGTCGGTCCGGCTCCTCGGGCGCGGGGCGGTCCGGCGGCGGGACGCGCAGGACGACGTCGGGTGGCGCCCAGGGCGCGTCGAAGGGCACCGCGAAGGGCACCGGCAAGGGCGCGTCCAAGAGCACCGGCCGAGCCGGCGCGAAGAGCTCGGCGCAGGGCGGCTCGCGCAGCGGCACCTCCAAGTCCGGCACTTCACGGGCCGGCACCTCACGGACCGGCGCGAACGCGTCCGGCCGCGCCTCCGGCGGCAGCTCGAGCAACCGGTCGTCGAGCACGCGGTCCTCGAGCACGCGGGGGACGTCGTCGCGCCAGTCGGGGACGCGGGCGACGTCGTCCCGCGCGCAGGGCGCACGCCGGGGCGACCGCCGCGTCGCCACCGCGTCGCAGCTGGTGGCCCCGGGCGGTTCCCGCGCAGGCACGCGCTCGGCGTCGTCCCGACGGACGACGAGCCCCCGGTCGCGGAAGCCTGCGCCGCGCCGCAGCCGCCGTTCGCTGACCGTCTCCCTGCTGGTCGTGGTGCTGCTGTGCGGGGTCGGCGTCGCCGGCGGCTACGGCCTCGGGCAGGCGGTCGACGGCGCGCGGAGCCTGCTCGCCGGCCCGGAGAGCCTCCCCGCCGACAAGGTCGCGGCCCCCGAGCCCCTGAACGTGGGTGGGCCCGCCACCACGTGCCGGGCCGACGCCGTCGAGCTCCGGCTCTCGTCGAGCGCGCCGACGGTGACGGCGGGGTCCCCGATGTCGTTCATGGTGCGCGTCACGAACGTGGGGCGGGTGCCGTGCCTGTTCGACGGCGCCGCCGCCAGCCGCGCGGTGACGATCACCGACGACACGGGCAAGGAGAAGGTCTGGTCGTCCGCGGAGTGCTCCGACGGCTCACGACCGCTGCTGCTCGGGCCCGAGGGTGTGGACGCCGGCGAGGTGCGCTGGACGTCGGTCCAGGGCTGCGGCAAGAAGGCGCCGGTCGTCGGGGCGGGCACCTACGAGGCGACCGCGTCCCTGGAGGACGTCCCGGGCGCGACCAGCGAGCCGCTGACGTTCACCGTCGCGGCGAAGGCGAAGGCGAGGACCACCCCGGAGCCGGGCGACGGCGCCGAGGGCGCGACCTCGGGTGCCACGGGCAAGGACGCGGCCGACGATGCGAAGTCCGACGATGCGAAGTCCGACGACGCGAAGTCCGACGACGCGAAGTCCGACGACGCGAAGTCCGACGACGCGAAGTCCGACGACGCCGAGGACGCCGCGGACCGTGCCGCGGACCGCACGACCACCTCGGACGAGAAGGCCGCGACGGACTGACGGTCCCGGGTCCGGGCGGCCCGTGGACCCGCCAGGCCCCGCTCGGGCGTCTGGCGTAGCGTGCCGGCGTGCTCGAACCCGTCCGCCCCGGCGACGTCCCGGACCTGACCGACTTCCTGCGCGGCGCCGACCTCACGGTGGCGGGGCTGACCGCGCCGGCGGTGCGCCTGTGGACCCGGCGCGACGACGAGGGGATCGCGGCGAGCGCGGGCTACGAGCTCAGCGCGGACGGCCGGCACGCGCTGATCCGCAGCACCGCCGTGCGGCCCGACCTGCGCGGGCGGGGAGCCGGGCTCGCGGCCGCGACGTTCGCCGTCGACCGGGCCCGGGAGTCCGGTGCGGCCACGGCGTGGCTGTTCTCGCGACGGTCGGGCCCGTTCTGGCAGCGGCTCGGCTTCACCCGCTCGACGACGGACGCGCTCGCCGCGGCCCTGCCCGACGCGCAGCAGGTGCGGCTGTTCCGGCGGACCGGCCAGCTCGACCGGGAGGTCGCGTGGAGCCTCACGCTGCGCGGGTGAGACCGGTCGCGCCGGTCAGAGGGCTTCCGAACCCGTCGGACGGACGCCCCGTCAGACGTAGCGCTCCAGGATGCTGGACTCGGCGAGGCGGGACAGGCCCTCGCGCACGGCGCGGGCGCGCTGCTCGCCGACGCCGTCGACGGCCATGAGGTCGTCGACGCTCGCCGCGAGGAGCTTCTGCAGCCCGCCGAAGTGCCCGACCAGCCGCTCGATGATGGCGGCGGGCAGGCGCGGCACCTTGGACAGCAGGCGGTAGCCGTGCGGTGCGACGGCGGCGTCGAGCGCCACCCCGCCGCCGGGCAGCTCCAGGACGCGGCCGATGTGGCCGAGGTCGAGCAGCTGCGCGGAGTCGAGGGCGGCGAGGTCGGCGTGCACGCCGGCGAGGGAGCGGCCGCTGCGTTCGAGCTCCACGTAGTCCCGGACGACGAAGTCGCGGTCGGCGCCGATGCCGCCGATGAGCTCGTCGAGCTGGAGGGCGAGGAGGCGGCCGTCGGCGCCGAGCTCGACGACGTACCCGTCGATCTCCTCGGAGATCCGGCGCACCATCTCGAGGCGCTGGACGACGGAGCACACGTCGCGCACGGTGACGAGGTCCTCGATCTCCAGCGCGGAGAGCGTTCCGGACACCTCGTCGAGGCGGGAGCGGTACCGCTCGAGGGTGGCGAGGGCCTGGTTGGCGCGGCCGAGGATGGTGTCGGGGTCCTCCAGCACGTGCCGGTGCGAGCCGACGTAGATCGCGATGATCCGCATCGACTGGCTGACCGAGATCACGGGCAGGCCGGACTGCTTGGCCACGCGCTCCGCGGTGCGGTGGCGGGTGCCGGACTCGCTGGTCTCGATCGACGGGTCGGGCAGCAGCTGCACGGCGGCACGACGGATGCGGGTGGCGTCGTGGTCGAGGACGCACGCGCCGTCCATCTTCGACAGCTCACGCAGCCGGGTGGCGGAGAACTGGACGTCCAGCTCGAAGCCGCCGGAGCACATCTGCTCGACCGTCTTGTCGAGCCCGAGCACGATGAGCGCGCCGGTGCGCCCGCGCAGGATGCGTTCCAACCCGTCGCGCAGCTCGGTGCCGGGGGCGACCGCGGCGAGGGTCTCCCTGAGCAGGGCATCGGAGTGCACGGAGGAGGGAGCCACGGGGGAATCCTACGACGTCAGGGGTCACTCGCCCCGGCGATCCGCCGATCGGACGCCGACCCCGGCGAGCTCGACCGCCTCGGCGAGGTGCCGGGCCTCGAGCAGCTGCATCCCGGCAGGCGCCTTGACCGACGTCCCGGCGGGCACGACGGCGCGCACGAAGCCCAGGCGGGCGGCCTCGCCGACGCGACGGTCCAGCCCGGTGACGGGCCGGATGTCGCCCGCGAGGCCGACCTCTCCGAGCGCGACGGTGCCGGTGGGCAGCGGCTCGCCGGTGCGGGCGGAGACGATCGCGAGGGCGGTGGCGAGGTCGGCGGCGGGCTCGGTGACGCGCGCGCCGCCGATGGTGGAGACGTAGACGTCCTGGTCGGCGAGGCGCAGGCCCGCGTGCCGGTGCAGGACGGCGAGGATCATCGCGAGGCGCGACGACTCGACGCCGCTCGTCGTGCGGCGCGGGTTGGCGAGCGGCGACGGCGCGACCAGGGACTGGAGCTCCAGGGCGAGCGGGCGGCGGCCCTCGAGCGTCACGGTGACGCACGTGCCGGGCACGCCGGCGCCGAGGTGGGACAGGAACAGCCCGCTCGGGTCGCTGAGCCCGATGATGCCCCGCTCGGACAGCTCGAAGCAGCCCACCTCGTCGGTGGGGCCGTACCGGTTCTTCACGGCCCGGACCATGCGCAGCCGCGAGTGCCGGTCGCCCTCGAACTGGCACACGACGTCGACCAGGTGCTCCAGGGTGCGCGGCCCGGCGACGGTGCCGTCCTTGGTGACGTGACCGACCAGCAGGACCGGCACCTGGCGGGACTTGGCCACGGCGATGAGCGACGCCGCCACCTCGCGCACCTGGCTCACGCCGCCGGGGGCGCCGTCCACCTCGGCGGACGCGATGGTCTGCACCGAGTCGACGACCAGCAGGTCGGGCTCGTTGGCCTCGACGTGGCCCAGCACGGTGCCGAGGTCGGTCTCGGCGGCGAGCAGCAGCGTGGGCGCGAGCGCGCCCACGCGTTCGGCGCGCAGCCGCACCTGCCCCGCGGACTCCTCGCCCGTCACGTACAGGACGGTGCGCGCGTCACGGCCGTCGGCGCCGCGCGCGTAGGAGGCCGCGACGTCGAGCAGCAGGGTCGACTTGCCGACGCCCGGCTCGCCGGCCAGCAGCACGACGGCGCCCGGCACGAGGCCGCCGCCGAGCACGCGGTCCAGCTCCGGCACCTGGGTGGGCGCGGCCTGCGCGGCCGCGACGTCGATGTCCCCGATCGGCCGCGCCGGGGCACGCCCCGGGCTGGTCGCGACCGTGCGCGGCCCGGCCGACGCCGGCCCCTCGTCCGTGACCGTGCCCCACTCCTGGCACTCGCCGCAGCGGCCCACCCACTTGGGCGTGGTCCACCCGCACTCGGTGCAGCGGTAGCCGGGGCGCGACTGCTTGGCGCGGGTGCGGGACGACGTCGTGGTGCTCACGTCGTCAGACGCTAGGGGGCGGCACCGACAGCGCCGTGCGTGACGACCGCGCGATGATGGCGGCATGACCTCCCCGGACGTGAGCCGGTTCCTGCACGACGGCCGCCTGGAGACGATGCCCCGGCGCCGGGAGCACCGCCGCGCGGTCGCACGCTGGCTCGCGCACGCGGCGTTGCCGGCGCTGCTCGACACCGTCGGCGAGCGGGAGCTCACCGACCGGCTGGCGCGGCTCGCCGACGACCCCGTCGGCGTGCGGCGGGCGCTGGTGGACCTCGGCGTCGTGCACCGCACCCGCGACGGCGCGGAGTACTGGCGCACGGAGGTCACCGAGTTCGACGAGGTCGGATCGGCCGACGACTCGGGCCATCGCACGCTGCATCTCGACGGCGACCGGGTCGACTCCATCGCCACGTTCTACGACGAGCTGAACCGCGTGTTCATGGCGGGGGAGGACTGGCGGCTCGGCCCGAGCCTCGACGCCCTGGACGACCTGCTGCACGGCGGCTTCGGCGCGGCGCACGGCGCGGATCGGCTGACCGTCGTCTGGCACGGGTTCGCCCGCTCGCGCGAGGCCCTGGGCTTCGCCGCGACGCGTGGGTACTACCGAGCGAAGGTCGCCGACCCGCGGTTCGACACCGCGCTGTTCCAGGGTCGGCTCGACGACCTCGAGGCCGGGCGTGGCAAGACCTACGCCGAGCTGGTCCTCGAGGTCTTCGCCGACCATCCCGACGTCGAGCTCCTCCTGCGCTGAGCACGCAGGGCCGGGTGGGCCGGCGCGCGGGCGACCGACACGCGGCGGGCGGACGCGACGCATCCGGGAGGCCGCGCCCTAGGCTGCGTCGTGCACCGCCGCCGACCCCGCAGGAGGACATCGTGAGCCAGGCACGCACGGGCGGGAACGGCCGCCCGTCGCCGGAGGTGTTCCGGCGCCGGCGCATCGTGGTGGCGTCGGCCGCGGGCGCGCTGGTGCTGGTGATCGTGCTGCTGACGGCGTTCGTGTGGCCCGGGTTCGCGAAGGGCGAGCCGGAGCCGCAGGCCACGGTGACCGCGCCGGTGCCGACGCCGACGATCTCGCCCAGCGGGCGCCCGAAGGACCAGACGGCGTTCGTCAAGGCGCAGCCGGACTCGGTGCTGGCGCTGGCGCTGCGCGAGGTCACGGAGGACAAGTCCTGGGAGGACGACGCGGACGCGGTCGAGTCCTGGCAGCTCGTCTACGCGGACGGCGACGGCGAGGGCGCGACGACGGTCCAGGTGCACGCCGGTCAGTGGGAGGACGACGACGCGGCGACCGCCGCGTACGAGGCGCTGGTCAAGGCGGCGGGCGAGCCGACCGGCGAGGGCGAGGTCTCCGTCGACGGCAAGGCCACCGGCGCGTACGTCGTGACGCCCGGTTCGACCGAGGGGAGCGCCGTCGTGACCTGGCGCAACGGCACCGCGGTGCTGCAGGCCACCGGCCCGGCGGACCTGGTCGAGGACTTCTACTCCGCCTACCCGCTGTAGCCCGGGAGCGCGGCCCGGACCGCCCGCGGCGACGTACCGTGGTGCCCGTGAGCGAGCAGACTGACGAGCAGGCCGGCGCCCCGACGGATCGGGTGGGCGGCGTGAAGATGGCGTTCCTCGGCACGGGGAACATGGGCGAGGCGGTGCTGGCGGGCGCGCTGTCCGCGGGCGTCGCGCCGCAGGACGTGGTGGCCACCTCGCGCCGGCCCGAGCGGGGGGCACACCTCACCGAGCGGTTCGGGGTCCGCGCGACGACGGACAACGTCGCCGCGGTCGAGGGCGCGCACGTCGTCGTCATCGGGGTGAAGCCCAAGGACGTGGGCGCGATGCTCGACCGCGTGGCCGACTCGCTCGAGCCGGGCGCCGTCGTCGTGAGCGTGGCGGCAGGCCTGCCGCTGTCGTTCTTCGAGCAGCGCCTGCCCGCCGGCACGCCCGTCGTCCGCGCGATGCCGAACACGCCCGCGCTGGTGGGCGCGGGGGTCACCGCCGTGGTCGGCGGCACGGCCGCCCGCGAGGACGACGTCGCGCTGGTCGAGCAGGTGCTCGCCGGCTCCGGGCACGTCTTCCGGGTCGCCGAGAAGGACATCGACGCGTTCGGCGCGCTGGCCGGCTCCGGCCCGGCGTACGTGTTCTACGTGGTGGACGCGATGGCGGAGGCGGGCGTGCTGCTCGGCCTCACGCGCGACGTCGCCCGCCGGCTCGCCGTCGAGACCGTGCTCGGCTCGGCGAAGCTGCTCGACGAGACGGGGGAGCACCCCGTGCTGCTGCGCGAGAAGGTCTCCTCGCCCGGCGGCACCACCGTCGCGGCCCTGCGGAAGCTCGACGACGGCGGCGTGCGCGCCGCGTTCCTCGACGCGCTCGAGGCGGCGCGCGACCGGTCCCGCGAGCTCGCCGCCGAGCACGCCTGAGCCGGTCCGACGGGGGAGCGGTCGTGACGGGCGGTCGGGACGACGGCGGGGGCCCCGCGCGCCGGGGGAGGCGTCCCGCGGGTCAGGAGACCCGCGAGGTCGTGCTGGCCGGTGCGCGCCAGGAGTTCCTCGAGCGCGGCTACGAGGCGGCGTCCGTCCGCTCGGTCGCGCGGCGCGCGGGCGTCGACCCGGGCACGGTGCGGCACTGGTTCGGCGACAAGACGCACCTGTTCACCGCCTCCCTCGGCCTGGTCGACATCGACCCGGCGGCGATCGTGCGGGCGGCGGCCGAGGGCCCCGTCGAGAGCCTGGGGGAGCGGCTGGTGCGGTCGGTCGTCGAGGTGTGGGACACGGACTACGGCGAGACGGTGCGGCTGGTCGTCCCCGCCGTCATGTCCGACCCGGGGCTGCGCGCGCTGCTGCCGCAGTTCCTGGGCGCCGAGCTGCTCGGGCCGCTCGTGCGCCGGCTCGACGTCGACGACGCGCGCCTGCGCACCGCGCTGGTCGCGTCGCAGATGGTCGGTGTCCTCCTGACGCGGTTCCTCGTGCCGATCGACCCGCTGGCGACCCTCCCGCCTGCCCGGGTCGCGGCCCTCGTCGGCCCGACCGTGCAGCGCTACCTCACGGGAGACCTGCCCGAGGGCATTGCGTCCCGTGGGAGCGAGGAGCACAATTCCCCACATGGGGAATAGCGACGCCGCGGTGCGGGTCCGGGGGCTGCGCGTGGAGCGTGGCGGCCGGCCGATCATCGACGGCCTGGACGTGACGGTGCCCGCCGGCCAGGTGGTGGGCCTGCTCGGCCCGTCCGGCTCGGGCAAGACGACGCTGCTGCGCGCCGTCGTCGGCGTCCAGGCCCGCGTGACGGGCGAGGTGACCGTGCTCGGCGAGGCGGCCGGGTCGCCGGGCCTGCGCCGCCGCGTGGGCTACGTGACCCAGGCGGCCTCCGTCTACACCGACCTCACGGTGGTGCAGAACCTGCGCTACTTCGCCCGGCTCGCCGGCCTGCCCCGCGCGGGCGCGGAGGCGGCCGTGCGGCGGGCCGTCGCCACCGTCGACCTGGGCGGGCACGAGAAGCAGCGCGTCGGCACGCTGTCCGGCGGCGAGCGCTCCCGGGTCTCGCTCGCGGCCGCGCTGGTCGTCGACCCCGAGCTCCTCGTGCTCGACGAGCCCACCGTCGGCCTCGACCCCGTGCTGCGCCGCGACCTGTGGGCGATGTTCCGGCGGCTCGCGGGCGAAGGGCGCACGCTGCTCGTCTCCAGCCACGTCATGGACGAGGCCACCCAGTGCGACCGGCTCCTGCTGCTGCGCGACGGCGCCCTCGTCGCCGACACCACGCCGGCCGAGCTGCTCGCCACCACGGGTGCGCCCGACGCCGAGCGGGCCTTCCTCGCGCTCATCGACCAGCAGGCGGCGACGTCCGGCTCGACGACGGGGGAGGGCTCCCGATGACGCTGACCGCCACGACCGCGGGCCGCGTGCTGGCCCAGCTCCGGTTCGACCGTCGCACCGTCGCGCTCATCCTCGTGCTGCCGTGCCTGCTGCTCGGCCTCATCGCGTGGATGTTCGACGGCACGCCGGTGCTCGACCAGTTCGGCCCGATGCTCGTGGGGCTGTTCCCGCTGATCGTGATGTTCCTGGTGACGAGCGTCGCGACCCTGCGCGAGCGGCAGTCGGGCACGCTCGAGCGGCTCATGACGACGCCGCTGCGCAAGGGCGACTTCGTGGCGGGCTACGCGCTCGCGTTCGCCGCCCTGGCCCTGCTGCAGTCGCTGGTGGTCGTGGGCTTCGCGCTCGCCGTCGGGATGGACGTGCTCGGGCCGCTGTGGCTGGTGCTGGTCGTGGGGATGCTCGATGCCGTCCTCGGCTGCTGCCTCGGCCTCGCCGCCTCCGCCCTCGCGCGCACCGAGTTCCAGGCCGTGCAGATGATGCCCGCGGTGATCTTCCCGCAGCTCATCACCTGCGGGCTCCTCATGCCGCGCGACCAGATGCCCGAGGTCCTCGAGTGGCTCTCGCGCGTCTTCCCGCTCACCTACGCCGTCGAGGCCATGCAGACCCTCGCCGCCGGCGGCGAGTGGGCGGACGTGCAGGGCGCCGTCGGCGCCATCGCGCTGTTCATCGTCGGCGCCGTCGTCCTCGGCGTGGCCACGCTGCGCCGTCGCACCGCCTGACCTGCCGCTCGCGGGGTGGTCAGCGGAAGCGCGGGTCGTTCCCGGCCCGGGTGCTGACGACGAGCCCGAGCTCGTCGGCGACGTCGTCCCAGGCGACGTACGAGAACCCGGTGGCGTCGCCGCGGCCGGGATCGACGTCGGGGCCGGTCTCCGGCTCGTCGTGCGTGACGAGCAGGCCCTGGCGGTACGGGCCGACGGGGCGGTTCGTCACGGCCAGGCCGTCGGAGCCGTTGACGTCGTCCACGCCGTCCGTCCCCGCGACGCGGAAGGAACCGAGCGCCTGGTTGCGGCCCGTCGTGGAGTAGACGGCGTAGGTGTCGTCGCCCTGGCTGGACACGATGACGTAGCCCGTGCGGCCCGGGCCGTGGTAGACGTCGACACCCTCGGCGTCGGCGGTGAGCAGGTCGCCGCCGAACGGGTTCGCGGCGACGGCCTCCTCCTGCGACGACCCGTCGGCGGGGGAGCACTCCTCGGTCCCGGGGTCGTAGGCGTCCTCGACGCCGAAGTCGGTGACCGTGTCGACGAGCCGTGGCTCGCCGGACCCCAGCGGCAGCGGCAGGCGCCACAGGCCGACGTCCTCCTGCGCGGCGTACAGCGTGCCGGTGCGCTGGTCGACCGACAGCCCCTCGAGCTGCGGGCCCACGCCCGGCTCCTCGCACGGCGTCCACGTGCTGCCGTCGGGCAGGTCGAACGACGCGGGCAGGGCGAGGTGCTCGACGTCCGCGTACCCGACGGTGCCGTCGGCGCGGGGGACGAGGCGGGCGGTCGCGACCGCCGTCGTGCCCTCCTGCGTGACGACGGCGAAGGCCTCGCCGTCGCGCGGCTGCCACACCGCCAGCCCGTACGCGGTGTGCTCGGAGTCGACGCCGGCGCGGTCGGGCTGGAAGAGCAAGCCCTGCTCGGCCGCGGTGATCTCCGTGAGCGGCACGTCGGCGGCGGCGCCGTCCGGGTCGACCGCGAAGAACCGGAGCTGGTCGTTGTACCGGTCGGAGACGACGGCGACGTCCACCCGCTCGCCGCCCACGCGCAGGCCGTAGGCGAGGTCCACGTTGTTGTAGCGTCCGGGCACGCCGTCCGCCCGCGGCGCCGGGTCCGCGGCGAGCGACTGCAGCTCGCGTCCCGCCGTGTCGTACACGCGCAGGCCGCCCTCCTTCGCCGTCGCGAGGACCAGCGAGTCCTGGGAGTCGCCCGGGTGCACCCAGATCGCGGGGTCGTCGCCGGACGCGGCGCCGCCCTCGGCGTCGTCGTACAGCGGGGGCGTCTCGACGTCGGTCGTCACGGTCGCGACGCCGCGCCCGTGACCATGGCCGGGCCCGTGGCCGTGACCCCAGGCCGCGGAGGCGGGCACGACGGCGAGGGCGGGGAGCAGCAGCAGCGCGGGCAGGGCGCGTCGAGGGGATCGCATGGACCCCGAGCGTGCCGGGCGTCGTTGGCCGGGCGGTGGCGCCCGAATGAACGGTCGACGAACACCCGCCCGGGTCAGGGCCGCGCGGAGAACCGCTCCAGCAGGTCGGCGTGGCCGGAGCAGACCAGCAGGTCGTTGGCGCTCACGCGGGTCTCGGGCGTCGCGTACTGGAACTCCACGCCGGGCGACTTCACGCCGATGACGGTGACGCCGTACCGCTTGCGGATGTCCGACTGCGCGAGCGTGAAGCCCTGCATCTCCTTCGGCGGGCGCATCTTGACGATGGTGAAGCCGTCCTCCACCTCGATGTAGTCGAGCATCTTGCCGCTCACGAGGTGCGCCACGCGGGAGCCGGCGTCGGCCTCGGGGTAGACGACGTGGTGCGCGCCGATGCGGGTGAGGATGCGGCCGTGCTCGGCGGAGATGGCCTTCGACCAGATCTGCGGGGTGCCGAGGTCCACGAGGTTGGCGGTGATGAGCACGGACGCCTCGAGCTCGGTGCCGACGCCCACCACGGCGACGCCGAAGTCCTTCGCGCCGAGCTGGATCAGCGCCTCCGACTCGGACGCGTCCGCCTCGACCAGCGGCAGCCGCCCGGACCACTGCGCCACGAGCTTCTCGTCGCGCTCGACGGCGAGCACGTCCTGCCCCAGCCGGTCCAGCGTCGTCGCGAGCGAGGAGCCGAAGCGGCCGAGGCCGATCACGAGCACGCCCGCGTCGCGCGCGGGAGCCTTCTTCTCCGCCACGGTTCTCCTCTGTCAGACGGGTCGTCGGTGCGAGGTCACCCGATGATCGGGCGCTCCTCGGGGAAGCGTACGATGCGACGCCGGTCGCGCAGGGCCAGGGCGCCGAGCAGCGAGATGACGCCCACGCGCCCCACGAACATCAGGCCGGCGAGCAGGTACTTCGCGCCGTCGGGCAGGGACGCGGTGACGCCGGTGGACAGGCCCACCGTGGCGTAGGCGGAGATCACCTCGAACAGCGCCTCGGACAGTCGCAGGTCGGTCATGCGCAGCAGCGCGAGGCACGACACGAGCACGGCGGTGGCGCCCACGAAGACCACCGCGATGGACAGCCGCAGGGTGTCGCGGGGGATGCGCCGGCCGAACACCTCGGTGTCGGCGTCGCCGCGCGCCTCGGCGACGATCGCGAGCAGCATGACGGCGAACGTCGTGACCTTGATGCCGCCCGCGGTCGACGCCGAGCCGCCGCCCACGAACATCAGGGCGTCGGTGAGGAGCCACGTCTCCTGCGTCATCTCGTGCACGGGCACGGAGCTGAAGCCCGCCGAGCGTGGCATCACCGAGGCGAAGATCGACGACAGGATCTTGGTGCCGAAGCTCTGGTCGCCGAACGTCGCGGGGTTGTTCCACTCCAGCGCGCCGATGAGCAGCGCGCCCGCCACGAGGAGCGCGAGGCTGGTGGTTACCGTCAGCTTGGTGTGCAGCGACAGGGCCCGCACCCAGTGCTTGTGCTTGCGGCGGCGGTTGGTGATGACGTTGAGGATGACGGGGAAGCCGAGGGAGCCGATGAAGACGCCGAGGGCGATCGGCACCAGCACGAACCAGTCCGACGCGAAGGGCAGCAGGCCCTCGGGGGTGGGCACGAACCCGGCGTTGTTGAACGACGAGATGCCGTAGAAGAGGGCGTGCCACGCGGCCGTCCCGGCGTGGTCGCCGAGGACGAGGAAGCGGGGAAACAGCAGCAGCGACAGGATCAGCTCGATGCTGGTGGCCGTGATGATGATCGTCTGCAGGAGGGCGCCGACCTCGCCGAGCCGCTCCGTCTTCGTCTCCGAGGCGGTGAGGAGCTTCTGGGTGAGGCCCAGCCGGCGCGACACGGCGAGGCCGAGCAGCGAGGCGAGCGTCATCACGCCCAGGCCGCCCACCTTGATGCCGACGAGGATGACGACGTGACCGAACTCGGACCAGTAGGTCGCGGTGTCCTGCACGACGAGTCCCGTGACGCAGACGGCCGACGTCGCGGTGAAGAAGGCGTCGACGACGGAGGCGCCGCGGCCGGACGCCGTCGCCCACGGGGTCAGCAGCAGCAGCCAGATCACGGTGATGACGGCCGCGAAGACCGTCATCGCGAGGCGGGCGGGGTACTCGCGGGCCGCGCGGTTCGCCCATCCGCGCAGCGCGAGCGCGCGACCGCCCCAGCTCCCCGGCACCCTGTCCCCTCTCGCCCCTCAGTCGCTGGGCACAGCCTGCCACGCCGTCGGCTACCGTGACGGGATGCGCGTCGCCCGGCTGCTGTGGAGCCCCGAGCTCCTGCGTTACGACTTCGGCCCCGGGCACCCCATGGCGCCCGCCCGCCTCGACCTCACGATGCGGCTCGTGGCGGAGCTCGGGCTGCTCGACGAGCCCACCCTGGAGACGGCCGACGTCGAGCCTGCACCCGACGCGCTCATCGAGACGGTGCACGACGCCGCGTACGTCGCGGCGGTGCGGCGGGCGGCCGCGGACGGCACCCCGGACCCGGCGCGCGGACTCGGCACCGAGGACGACCCGGTGTTCCCGGCGATGCACGAGGCCGCGGCCCGCCTGGTCGCGGCGTCGGTGGACGCGGCGGAGTCCGTGTGGTCGGGGCGGGTCACCCACGGCGTGAACATCGCCGGCGGGATGCACCACGCCCAGCGCGGCGCGGCGTCCGGGTTCTGCATCTACAACGACGCCGCGGCGGCCGTGCGGCGGCTGCTCGACCTCGGGGCCGAGCGGGTCGCGTACGTCGACCTGGACGCCCACCACGGCGACGGCGTCGAGGCGATCTTCTGGGACGACCCGCGCGTGCTCACCGTCTCCGTGCACCAGGACGGACACACGCTGTTCCCGGGCAGCGGCAACGCCGGCGACACCGGCGGGACGGCGGCGCAGGGCACCGCGGTGAACGTCGCGCTGCCGCCACGCACCGACGGCGCGCACTGGCTGCGCGCGGTGGACGCCGTCGTGCCCGCGGTGGTGCGCGAGTTCCGTCCGCAGGTGATCGTGTCGCAGCACGGCTGCGACGCGCACGGCAACGACCCGCTCACCGACCTGAACGTGGGCGTCGGCGCGCAGCGCACCGCGGCGCGCTGGGTGCACGACCTGGCGCACGAGCTCGCCGACGGCCGCTGGGTCGCCCTCGGCGGCGGCGGGTACGCCGTGGTCGACGTCGTGCCGCTGGTGTGGGCGAGCCTGGTGGCGGAGGCGGCGCACGCGCCGCTGGCGATCGGCATCGAGCTGCCGGAGTCCTGGCGGCGCGAGGTCGAGGAGCTGTCCGGGCTGGACCCGGCCGAGCGCCTCGGCAGCGGCGACGTCGAGTGGCGTCCCTGGGCAGACGGCTACGACCCGGCCGACGACGTCGACCGCGCGATCCTCGCCACCCGGCGGCACGTGTTCCCCACGTGGGGGCTGGACCCGTACCGCGACTGACGTCACGGCGTCGGTCGGACGGGCGACGGTCGGGAGGACGCCGGGCATCGGGTACCCTGGGGGACGGACTTTTCCGCGTTGGTCGGCTGCTCCTGGAGACAGGGCTCCTGGGACCAACCGTGTTCCACCGACCGACAAGCATTGTGAGGACCTCATGGGCTCCGTCATCAAGAAGCGCCGCAAGCGCATGGCGAAGAAGAAGCACCGCAAGCTGCTGCGGAAGACGCGTCACCAGCGTCGCAACAAGAAGTGACGTCGTCCGCCTGACGGCGGACCGCACGGACGAACGGGCCCGGCACCTCCACGGAGGTGCCGGGCCCGTTCGGTGTCCGGGGTCGGGGTCAGCGGCCCTGCAGCCGCCGGCGGATGCTGCGCAGCACGAGCCCGGCGACCCAGGCGGCGCCGGCCCACGACGCCGTCTTCATGCCCCGGCCGGCCACGCGCCGTCCGCGGCCGCGGAACTCGCGGATGGGCCAGCCGACCTCCTTGGCGTGCCGGCGCAGGCGCGCGTCGGGGTTGATGGGGCACGGGTGCCCGACGGTGCGCATCATCGGCAGGTCGTTGAGCGAGTCGCCGTACGCGTACGAGGCGGAGAGGTCGATGCCCTCGCGGTCGGCGAGCTCGCGGACGGCGGCGGCCTTCGCCTCGCCGTGCATGAGGTCGCCCACGAGGCGGCCGGTGTAGAAACCGCCGGAGTGCTCCCCGATGGTGCCGAGGCACCCCGTGGCGCCGAGGCGGCGGGCGATGAGGCCGCCGATCTCGACCGGCGTCGCGGTCACGAGCCACACCTGGTCGCCGGCGGCCAGGTGCTCGTCGAGCAGCCGCTTGGTGCCCGGGAAGATGCGCAGCTCGAGCACGGTGTCGTACACGTCCTCGCCCACCGCGGTGATCTCCGCCACCGAACGGCCGGCGATGAGCGACAGCGCTCGGCTGCGCACCGTCTCGATCTGGGAGCGGGACTCGCCGAACACGAGGTACTTCGCCTGGATCAGCGCGAACCGCAGCAGGTCGCGGGTGCCGAAGAACCGGCGCTGGTACAGGGCGCGCGCGAGGTGGAAGGCGCTGGCGCCCCGGATGATGGTGTTGTCGACGTCGAAGAAGGCTGCGGCGCGCGCCGGCGGGGACGACTCGGCGGGCGACGGCATGCGGTCCACTGTATCGGCGCGGATACGCTGTGCAGGTGAGCAGGCCGCAGGGATCCGCAGGTGAACCCCGGGTGCTGCTGTACACGCGTGTCGGTTGCCACCTGTGCGAGGAGGCTCGGGCGGTGGTCGCGGACGTGTGCGGCGCGGCGGGGGAGACGTGGCGGGAGGTCGACATCGACGTCGACGGTCCCGGTGGTGACCTGGTGGGCAAGTACGGGGACTACGTGCCCGTCGTCGAGGTGGACGGCGTGCAGCAGGGCTTCTGGCGGGTGGACGGCGCGCGGCTGGCGCGGCGGCTGGCTCGCTGAGCCCCGGGAGAGGACGACAGGGTGATCCAGCAGTGATCGAGCTCGGTGAGGCGACGGTGCCGGCCGCGACGGTGGCGAGGCTGCCGTACTACCTGCGCGCCCTGCGCGACCTGGCGGAGGGCGGCGTGACGACGACGTCGTCGTCGGAGCTGGCGGAGCGGTCCGGGGTGGGGTCGGCGCAGCTGCGCAAGGACCTGTCCTACCTCGGGTCGTTCGGCACGCGCGGCGTGGGCTACGACGTGCAGTCGTTGGCGCAGTACATCGCGACGGCGCTCGGGCTCGAGTCCGAGCACCGGCTGGCGATCGTCGGCATCGGCAACCTGGGGCACGCCCTGGCGAACTACTCGGGGTACGCGGCCCGAGGGTTCCAGGTGGTGGCGCTGCTGGACGCCGACCCGCAGGTGGTGGGGAACTCCGCGGCGGGGCTGACGATCGAGCACGTCGACGCGCTGGAGGACGTCCTCGCGCGCACCGGCGTGTCGATGGTGGTGCTGGCGACCCCCGGGCCGGTGGCGCAGGCCATCGCCGAACGGATCGTGGCGTGCGGCGTGCGGGAGATCCTGTCCTTCGCACCGGTGGCGCTGCAGCTGCCCGACGACGTCGTCGTGCGCTCGGTGGACGTGGCCGGCGAGCTGCAGATCCTCGCGTTCCACGCCGCGGCCCGTGCGGCGACCAACGGCACCCCCGCGAGGTAGTCCCGGAGTCGCCGAGGTAGTTCAGACATGGTCCAGGTCGTCCGAAGGGGCGGCCCGCACATCTGCGGGCCGCCCCTTCGAACTATCTGGGCAGATCTCGAACCACCTCGGCGAGAGGGTCAGCTCTGCTTGATGGCCGAGACGTCGAGGGCGATCTTGACCTTGTCGCCCACGAGGACGCCGCCGGTCTCGAGCGCGGCGTTCCAGGTCAGGCCGTAGTCCTTGCGCGAGATCTCGATCTGGGACTCGAAGCCGGCGCGCGGGTTGCCGAACGGGTCGGTGGCGGTGCCGGTGAACTCGGTGGGCAGCTCGACCGTGTTGGTGACGCCGTTGATGGTGAGGTCGCCGGTGATCGTGTAGTCGTCACCGTCGGTGGAGATGCCCTTCGAGGCGAAGGACCAGACCGGCTTCTCCTCGGCGTGCCAGAAGTCGGCGCTCTTCAGGTGGCCGTCGCGGTTCTCGTCGCCGGTGTTGACCGACGCGGCGTCGAGCTCGGCGGAGACGGCCGTCGACTCGAGGTCGTCGCCCACGGTGATGGCGCCGGACGAGATGGCGATCGTGCCGCGCACCTTGGCGATCCCGGCGTGGCGCACGGCGAACGAGGCGGTCGAGTGGGCGGTGTCGATGGCGTAGGTACCGGCGGTCAGGCCTGCGGGCAGCGCGGTCATGGTGTCTCCCTCGGGTTGGGTCGTGCTGACTGTCACCAAGATAGTTGATGAATCAACTATCGTCACGGGGGGTGGAACGCGCCGCTCTCGTAACCTATTCCCGTGGGTGCGACGAGAGCGCAGGAGCGCGACGACGAGGGCCGCGCGGACGTGCGCTGGCTCGACGAGCAGCAGCAGTGGGCGTGGCGACGGTTCCTCGAGGGGACGTCACGCTTCTTCGAGGCGCTGGGGGACGCGCACGACGAGGGGCTGCCGGTCACGCTCGGCGAGTACCACCTGCTGGTGCAGCTCTCCGAGGCGTCGGGCAGGACGCTGCGGATGTCGGCGCTCGCCGACTTCCTCGCGCTGTCGCGCAGCCGCCTGACGCACACGGTCGACCGGATGGAGCGGCGCGGGCTCGTGGTCCGCACGCCCGTGCCCGGGGACCGGCGCGGGGTGAACTGCGTCATGACCGACGCCGGGTACGCGGCGCTCGTCGACGCCGCGCCGGGCCATGTGACCGCGGTCCGGCGCCTGCTGGTCGACGCCCTCACCGACGAGGAGTTCGCGACCCTGGGCCGCGCCATGGCGAAGGTGGCGGACGTGGCCAGGGGGCCCGCGGCGCCCTAGTCGCTCTGCGGCACGGCGGCACGGCGATGGAGGTGGCCAACTGGTCCACCGCCGACGGTGAGCCCCGCAGTGTCGGCGACGGCCCGTCGGCCCGTGCCGGTCGCGTGAGGGTCGTCACGTCATGCTGGACGGGACCTGGGTACGCCGCCGGTCTGGGACACTGGGACCCATGGCCACCACCACCGTCCATCTCGTACGGCACGGCGAGGTCCACAACCCGGACGGCGTCCTCTACGGGCGCATCCCCGGCTACCGCCTGTCCGACCGCGGCCAGGCGATGGCGCGCCGCGTGGCGCAGCACCTGTCCGGCGCGGGCCGCGACGTCGTCGCCGTCGTCGCCTCCCCGCTGCAGCGTGCGCAGGAGACCGCGACGCCGACGGCCGAGGCCTTCGGCCTGACCCTCGCCACCGACCACCGGCTCGTCGAGGCGGGGAACCACTTCGAGGGCACGACGATCGGGAAGAACCCGGGGCAGCTCGCCCACCCGAAGTACTGGCGGTACCTGTGGAACCCGCTCCGCCCGTCGTGGGGCGAGCCGTACGCGGACCAGGTGACCCGGATGCGTGCCGCCGTGGACGACGCGCGTCGTGCCTACGAGGGCCACGAGGTCGTGCTGGTCAGCCACCAGCTCCCGGTCTGGGTCACCCGCCGGTCGTACGAGGGCGGCTCCCTGGCGCACGACCCCCGCCACCGTCAGTGCGCCCTGGCGTCGATGACCTCGCTGCGGTTCGACGGCGAGACGTTCGTGGGCCTGCACTACACCGAACCCGCCGCCGACCTGCTCGCCGGCGCCGACCCCGTGCCGGGGGCGTGATGCGCACCGCTCGCCCGCGCGCGCTCCGCCGCGCCTCGGCGGCCGTCGGCGCCGTCCTCGCCCTCGGGCTCCTCGCCGCGTGCGGCGCCCAGGACTCGGGCGCCGGCGACGTCGTCGGACAGGGCTTCGTCTCCGGCGACGGCTCCGTGAAGCAGTGGGACGCGGGGGACCGCGAGGACGCCGTGACCGTCGAGGGCACGTCGTTCGAGGGCGACGAGGTCAGCACGGCCGACTGGCTCGGCGACGTCGTCGTGGTCAACACCTGGTACGCCGGGTGCGCGCCGTGCCGCGCCGAGGCCCCCGACCTCGTGGCGCTCGCGAACGAGCGCGAGGCCGACGGCGTACGCGTGCTGGGCATCAACACCGAGGACGAGGCCGGCGCCGCCACCTCGTTCCAGCGCACGTTCGACGTGCCCTACCCGTCCATCGAGGACCGCAGCGGCCAGGTCGTGGCCAGGCTCTCCGGCGTCGTGCCGCTGCAGGCCGTGCCGTCCACCGTCGTGCTCGACGCCGAGGGCCGGGTCGCGGCGCGCGTCATCGGGCAGGCGGAGGCGTCCACGCTCGACGCGATCGTCGACGAGGTGCTCGCCGAGTCGGGCGACGGCGCGAAGGGCGCCTGATGGGCGAGACCTTCGCGACCACGGTGTTCAGCGGCTCGATGCTGCTGGCGCTGCCCGTGGCGCTGATCGCCGGCCTCGTGTCGTTCGCCTCGCCGTGCGTGCTGCCCCTGGTGCCCGGCTACGTCGGGTACGTGAGCGGCATGGCCGCCGCGTCGGCCGGGACGGGCGCGAAGGGCCGGCCCGGGGTGCCCCAGGACCCGGCCCGGCGCCGCGTCGTCGCCGGCGTGGCGCTCTTCGTCCTCGGCTTCACCGCGGTGTTCGTGGCGTTCATGGCAGCCGCGGGGGCGATCGGCTCCTACCTGGTGCAGTGGGAGGGCACGATCATGCGTGTCCTCGGGGTCGTCGTGATCCTCATGGGTCTCGCCTTCCTCGGCGCCGTGCCGTTCCTGCAGCGGGAGCGGCGCATGCACCTGAGCCCCCGGGCGGGCCTGTGGGGCGCGCCGCTGCTGGGCGTGGTGTTCGGCCTCGGCTGGACCCCCTGCATCGGCCCGACGCTCGCGGCCGTGCAGACGCTGGCGCTCGACCAGGCGTCGGCCGGCCGCGGTCTGGTGCTCGGCGTCGCGTACTGCGTCGGGCTGGGCGTGCCCTTCCTCCTGGTCGCGCTCGGGCTGCAGTCCTCGCAGCGCATGCTCGGCTTCCTGCGCCGGCACCGCCTGGGCATCCAGCGCGCGGGCGGCGCCCTGCTGGTGCTGGTCGGCCTGGCGCTGGTCACGGGGCTGTGGTCCTCGTGGACCAGCCAGCTCCAGGGCTGGATCGGCGGATTCGTGACGGTGGTGTGATGAGCGAGAAGGCGACGTACCGACCGGAGGGCATCAACGACGCGTTCGTCGAGGGCCGCGCCGACGCCGGGCCCTCGTCCCCCGCCGAGGGGCCGGCCAAGCCCGCCGGCCCGAACCTGCCGACGCTGGGCTGGCGCGGCATGCTGCGCTGGACGTGGCGCCAGCTCACGAGCATGCGTGTGGCGCTCATGCTGCTCATGCTTCTCGCCGTCGCGGCGGTGCCCGGCTCGGTGCTGCCGCAGCGCAGCCAGGACGCCGCCGCGGTGCTCGAGTACCTCGGCGACCACCCCACGCTGGGGGAGTGGCTGGACCGGTTCGGCTTCTTCGAGGTCTACAGCTCGGTCTGGTTCTCGGCGATCTACATCCTGCTGTTCGTGTCGCTCGTGGGCTGCATCGTGCCGCGCACGCTCGCGCACGCCCGCAACCTGCGGAACCGGCCGCCGAAGACGCCGGTCAGGTTCGGCCGGTTCCCCGCCACGGCCGAGGCCAGCACGACGGCCTCGCCCGACGAGGTCGTCGAGGCCGTGGCCGGCCACCTGCGCGGCCCGCTGCGCCGCCTGCCCACGTTCCGCGTCGACGTCGGGTCGGAGGAGCCGCGCCTCGGCCGGCCCGCCACCCGCACGGTGGCCGCGGAGCGCGGCTACCTGCGCGAGACCGGCAACCTCGTGTTCCACCTCGCGCTGCTCGGCCTGCTCGTCTCCGTCGCCCTCGGTCAGCTGCTCCACTACCGCGGCCAGGCGATCGTCACGGAGGGCCGCGGCTTCGCCAACGCGGTCGTCGACTACGACACCTTCGACAAGGGCGCGTGGTTCCAGCCGTCGTCGCTGTCGCCGTTCTCGATGACGCTCGACTCGTTCGACTCCGAGTTCGCCTCCGACACCGTGGCCTTCGCGCAGGCGCGCGACTTCACCGCCCACGTGACGGTCACCGAGCCGGACGGCGGGCAGCACTCCGACCAGATCAAGGTGAACTCCCCGCTGACGGTCGACGGCGCCAAGATCTACCTCCAGGGCAACGGGTTCGCCCCGGAGATCACCGTCAAGGACGGCGCCGGCGAGATGGCGTTCTCCGGTCGCGTCCCGTTCCTGCCCGAGGACACCATGTACACGTCGCGCGGCGTCGTGAAGGTCCCGGACGTCTCCGACGGGCAGGAGCAGATCGGCCTGGTCGGGTACTTCCTGCCCACCGCCGTCGTCGAGGCGGACGGCTCGGCCCGCTCCGTCTTCCCGCAGCCGCAGAACCCGCTCATGGTGCTCGAGGTGTTCCGCGGCGACCTGGGCCTGGACGACGGCGTGCCGCAGAACGTGTACCGCCTCGACACCGCCTCCCTCACGCCGTCGACGGACGAGGACGGCGAGACGATCAAGCTGCTCGTGAAGCCCGGGGAGACGGTCGAGCTGCCCGACGGCCTCGGCACCGTCACCCTCGGCGAGGCGGTGCCGCGCTACGTCGCGCTCGACCTGCGCTACGACCCCTCGCTCGCCTGGGTGCTGACGTTCTCCCTGCTGGCCCTCGCCGGCCTCGCGGTCTCGCTGTTCACGCCGCGCCGCCGTGTGTGGGTGCGATCATGGGAGACCACGGACGACGACGGCCGGGCCGTCACGCACGTCGAGCTCGCCGGGCTCGCGCGCGGGGACGACGCCGGCCTGCAGCGCGAGGTCGACAAGGCCCTGGCAGCGGTGCCGGGGCTCGCCGACGGCACGAGTGACGACGACAAGCCCGACGACAAGCCCGACGACAAGCCCGACGACGACCAGCTCGCCGCCGACCACCAGAGAACCGCCACGGAGGACTGACCATGCAGATCGCCGAGCTGAGCGTGCTGCTCGTGTGGGGCGCCGCCACGGCGCTCACGATCGCGCTCGTCGCGTTCGCGATCGACCTGGGCCGCCGCACGGAGGCGCGGGCCGAGGCCCACGCCGAGGCGCGCACGCCCGCGGCGGTGGGGGCCGGGTCCCGGCCTGGACCCGCGCCTGCCGCGAGCACCCCGGGGACGGCGGGGGACACCGCCCCCGCGCGCCGTCGTGCTGCCGGCATCGCGATGTCGACCACGTGGCTGGGCACGGCGATGCTCCTCGTGGCGATCGTGCTGCGCGGGTTCGCCGCGGGCCGCACGCCGTGGGCCAACATGTACGAGTTCACCCTGGTCGGGTCGTTCATGGCCCTCGCCGTGTTCCTCGGCATGAACGTCCGCAAGGACTTCAAGTTCCTCGGCGCGTTCGTCACCGGCCTGACGGTGCTCTTCCTCGTGCTCGGCCTCAACGTCTTCTACGTCGCCGCCATGGGCGTGCAGCCGGCGCTGCAGAACTACTGGCTCGTCATCCACGTGGGCGTGGCGATCAGCGCCACCGGCATCTTCACCGTCGCGTTCGTCGCGTCGGTGCTGCAGCTCCTGCGCGACAGCCGCGACACCGGCTCCCCGTACCTGCAGCGGCCCGGCTTCCGCTGGCTCGACCGCGTGCCGACCCCCACCTCGCTCGAGGCGCTGTCGTTCCGGCTCAACGCCGTCGGCTTCGTGCTGTGGACCTTCACCATCATCGGCGGTGCGATCTGGGCCGAGCACGCCTGGGGTCGCTACTGGGGCTGGGACCCCAAGGAGGTCTGGAGCTTCGTCATCTGGGTCGTGTACGCGGCCTACCTGCACGCCCGCACCACCCGCGGCTGGGACGGCCGCCGCGCCGCGTGGTTCGTGATCGTCGGCTACCTGTGCGTGCTGTTCAATTTCACCGGCGTGAACCTGATCTTCAACGGCAAGCACTCGTACTCGGGGCTCAACACCGACAGCACCGGCGGCGCCTGACGCCACCCGGCCGCTGCGAGCGCGAAAGAGGGGACTGTCCGCCACCGGACAGTCCCCTCTTTCGCGCTCACGGCGTCTAGGGAGCGTCGCCGTTGCCGCCGCCCTCGCGCTCGCGGCGGCGCTTCTCCTGCTCGAGGCGCCAGAGGAACTCCGGGTCGTCGTCGGGCGCCACGGGACCGGACGGACGGCGCGGGCCGGACGGTCCGGGACGCCGGCGGCGGGACGTCGGGCCGCGGCCGCCGGAGGCGCGGCGGGCGGACTGCTTGACGACGATCCACGCGACGGCGCCGAAGATCGGCAGCAGCACGATGATCACCGCCCAGAGCCAGCGGGGGAGTCCGCCGCGCTCGTCCTCCTCGGAGCCGAACAGGTCGAGCAGGGCGTACAGGGCGAGCCCCACCACGAGGAGGGGCAGGATCACACGCGCGAACATGCCTCCAGCCTAGTTCGGCGTCGGGATGCTCAGGAATCGCGCCTACCCTGGAAGCGTGCCCCTCGTCATGTACACCGTCTGGCGGATCCTGCTGTTCGTCGCCGCCCTCGGCGCCGGCTACCTGCTCGGCCTGCGCAGCTGGCTCCTCGTCCTGGTCGCCGCCGTCGTGGCGTTCGCCGTCTCGTACCTCGCGCTGAGCAAGCCACGGGACGCCGCGGCGCGCTGGCTCGCGGAGAAGGAGCAGCGGCGCAAGGACGGCGCCGACAAGCACGACGTCGACACCGACTACGAGGACTCCGTCGTGGACCGGGAGCACCCCACGGCCGGTTGAGCGGGCGGGTGTGCCGGCGTCAGAGCGCCAGGCCGACGGCCAGCAGCACGCCGTAGGCGAGCTCGAACATCCCGGTGCCGGCGAGCACCTTCACGAGCAGCGGCCCGCGCGCCCCGGCGATCACCGGGGCCACGAGCAGCGCGGCGGGCAGCAGCAGCACCGTGACGAGCAGCGCCCACGGCGACCACGCCGCGCACACCATGCCCAGCACCACGGGCAGCAGGATGCAGCCGGCGTACCAGCGCCGGGCGCGGTGGTCGCCCAGGCGCACGGCGAGGGTCCGCTTGCCCGCGACGACGTCGGTCGGGATGTCGCGCACGTTGTTCACCATGAGCAGCCCGCAGGCGATCAGGCCGACGCCGACCGCTCCCAGCACGGACGGCCACGTGAGGGTGTCCGCCTGGGTGTACGTGGTGCCGAGCGTCGCGACGAGCCCGAAGAACACGAAGACGCCCACCTCGCCGAGCCCCGCGTAGCCGTACGGGTGCTTGCCGCCCGTGTAGTACCAGGCGGCCAGCACGCAGAGCACGCCCACCGCGAGCAGCCACCAGTGCCCGCTGACGGCGCACAGCGCGAGGCCGAGCACCCCGGCGACCCCGAACGACGCGAACGCGGCCCCCTTGACGCGGCGGGGCGGCGCGATGCCGGACGCCGTGAGGCGCAACGGACCCACCCGGTCGACGTCCGTACCGCGCACGCCGTCCGAGTAGTCGTTGGCGTAGTTGACCCCCACCTGCAGGGCGAGCGCGACGCCGAGGGCGAGGACGGCGGGCAGCCAGGCGAAGGCTCCCACGTCCGCCGCGGCGCCCGACCCGATCAGCACCGGCGCGGCCGCGGCCGGCAGGGTGCGGGGGCGTGCTCCGGCGATCCACTCGCTCGTCGTGGCCATGCTTCTCCGTCCGTCGGTGCGGCGCCGGGGCGTCGCGTGCGCGAGCAGGTCAGGCGTGCGCCTCGTGCTCGCGGACGAGGGCGACGACGCCGCTGCGGTCCACCTTGCCGGGGCCGCGCAGCGGGAGCGCGGCCGTGCGGTACACGCGGCGGGGCGCGGACGGCGCACCCAGCCTAGTCGTCGCGGCGGACCGGACCCGCGCCAGCGCGTCGTCGTCCACGGGCACGAGCCGCGGCCCGCTCGGCCCGGTCGACGCGGCCGGGGACGCGACCACGGCCACGAGCGCCTGCCCCCACTCGGCGTCGGGCACGCCGACGACGCACGCCTCGCCGTCGAGCAGCTCGCCGACGAGCGCCTCGACCGGCGCCGGCGCCACGTTCACGCCGCCGGTGACGACGACGTCGTCCGCCCGGCCGAGCACCTGCAGCGTGCCGTCCGGGCGCAGCCGGCCGAGGTCGGACGTGCGGAACCAGCGGGCGCCGTCCGGGTCGGTGCGGAACGCCGCGGCCGTGGCGGCGTCGTCGCCCAGGTACCCGGCCGCGAGCGTGGGCCCGCCCAGCTCGACGACCCCCACCTCTCCTGACGGCTTGGAGGGGACGAGGCGGACCCGGACGCCGCGCAGGGGCGCGCCGTCGTACACGCAGCCGCCGGCGGTCTCCGACATGCCGTAGGTCGTCACGACGCGCACGCCCGCCTCCGCGGCGCGGGCGAGCAGTGGGGGCGGGGTCGCCGCGCCGCCGAGCAGCACCGCCGCGCAGCGGGCCAGCGCCGCCAGCCCGCGGGGCGCGCCGTCCTGGGCGGCGGCGAGCAGGCGGTGCACCTGGGTGGGCACCAGCGACACGTACACCGGGTCGTCGCCGGCGGCGTCGAGTGTGGGTTCGAGCAGGTCGACCAGGCCGTCGGGCGTGAACCGCGCGTCCGGGTCGGCCGCCGTCAGCGGGGTGCCGGCGAGCGCCGACCGCACCAGCACCTGCAGGCCCGCCACGTGCGTCGGCGGCAGCGTCAGCACCCACCGTCCGGGGCCGCCCAGTCGCTCGTGGGTGGCCGACGCGGAGGCGCGCAGGGCGGCCGCGGGCAGCGCGACCTCGCGGGGCGTCCCCGTCGACCCGGACGTGCGCACCAGCAGCGCCGTGCCCGGCGGCACGGGGGCCGCCGTCGTGCGAGGGAGCGGCACGACGGCGGGGCCGCCGTCGAGCGCGGCGCGCACGGCGTCGCGGAGCACGCCGACGGACGGGGGGAGCGAGGGGCGGGGCACCGCACCAGCGTAGGTCCGGGTCGGTCCGGGTCGGTCCGGGTCCCGACCAGGTCGCGGCAGGCCTGCCGTAGGGTGGCACGGTCCTGGCCCGGGAGCCCCTGGGCCGCACGCACGTCGAGGAGGACGCCGAGGATGCCCACGAAGCCCGCAGGCGCACCCCGTGGCGCCCGGACCGGGGCCGTCGGCGCGATCGTCGCGCTCGCCCTGCTGGCCACGGCCGCCTGCGGCGCCGGCGAGCCCGCCGCGCCGCCCACCGTCACCGCCGCACCGGACGTCTCCCTGCCGAAGGCGGCACCGCCCGACCCCGTGAAGCCGAAGCCGGCACCGAAGCCGAAGCCCGTGGTGTGGCCGCTCAACGGCAGGCAGACCGGGACGAAGAAGGTCCCTTCCAGGCCGGCCGTCGCGGTGAAGATCGAGAACTCGTCGCAGGCACGACCGCAGTCCGGGCTGCAGCAGGCGGACATCGTGTGGGAGCAGGTGGTCGAGGGCGGCATCAGCCGGTACGTCGCCGTGTACCACTCGAAGCTGCCCGGCACCGTCGGTCCCGTCCGGTCCGTGCGCCCCATGGACCCGGGCATCGTCGCGCCGATGCACGGCATCCTGGCCTACTCCGGCGGGCAGCCGCCGTTCGTCCGCGCCGTGGGGAAGGCGAAGGTCCAGTCCGTGACCATGGACGGCGGCGACCCTGGCTTCCGGCGCAGCGGCGACCGGGCCGCGCCGCACAACGTGTACGGGTCCGTGAAGGCGTTCGCGAAGCAGGCGACCAAGAGCCGGGCGACCCCGCCGCCCGCGCAGTTCTCGTACGCCGCCAAGGTCGGCCAGGGGTCCGCCGCGAAGAACGACCGGAAGGGGCGCGTGGCCGACGTCCGGCTCTCGCCGGCGCAGCGCACCGTGTGGCGGTGGAAGGCGAAGACGAAGACGTACGCCCGCTACGACGGCTCGGCCCCCTCGATCTCCTCCGGGAGCCAGCTGCGGGCCCGCAACGTGCTGCTCCTGTCCGTGAAGCTGAAGAACACGAGGTACCGCGACCCGAGCGGCGCCCCCGTGCCCGAGACGCAGATGGTGGGCCGCGGCAAGGGCGTGCTCCTCACCCGCGGCAAGGCGCTCAGCGTGATCTGGTCGAAGAAGTCGACGGGCAAGAAGCTGGTGCTGAAGACCCGCGGGGGTGACCCCGTCCGCCTCGACCCGGGCAACCTGTGGGTCGAGCTCGTCCCACGCGGCACCGGGTCGTGGCGGGTGCGTTGACGCCGGATCGGGGCGTTCCCGGCCTACGGTGAGGGCGTGTGACCGCGCGCACAGCCCGCGACCCCGGGAGAACCGTATGACCGCCACGCCCCGCCCTTCCCGCACCCGGCGCGCCGCAGCGCTGACGGTCGCCGCCGTCCTGGCTCTGGCGGCGTGCTCGTCCGGCGGGTCGCCGTCGCCGGTCGTCACGCCGGGCAGCACCGCCGACAAGGGCGCCCCGCCGTCGCCCACGATGCCGTCGGCCTGGCCGCTCACCGGGGTGCGCTCGGACGAGGTGGCGGCCCGGCCGGCGCTCGCGGTGAAGATCGAGAACGCGCCCGAGGCACGTCCGCAGACCGGCCTCGAGGACGCCGACCTGGTGTGGGAGGAGGTCGTCGAGGGCGGTATCACCCGGTTCGTCGCCGTCTACCACTCGCGGATCCCGAAGGCGGTGGAACCCGTGCGCTCGGTGCGGCCCATGGACCCCGACGTCGTCGCCCCGCTCGGCGGCATCCTCGCCTACTCGGGCGGTCAGGCGCCGTTCATCGCGGCGGTGGAGAAGTCCGGCACCCAGTCGGTGATCATGGACCGCGGCGACGCGGGCTTCTCCCGCGACCCGGGCCGCGCCGCGCCGCACAACGTCGTCGGGGACCCGAAGGCCTTCCTCGACCAGGCCGACGGCGACCGCACCGTGCCGCCGCCCGCCCAGTTCCGGTACGCGGGCGAGCCGGGCGAGGGCACCGCGGCGGCCGACGGCACGAAGGCGGCCACCCTCGACGTGACCCTCAGCCCGGCGCAGCGCAGCGTCTGGGACTGGTCCGGCGAGGAGAAGCGGTGGCTGCGCAGCGAGGGCTCGCGCGAGTCGGTGTCGTCGTCGGGGAAGCGGCACGCGGCCGTCAACGTGCTCGCGCTGTCGGTGGACGTGGTGGACACGCAGTACAAGGACCCGGCCGGCGCGCCCGTCCCGAAGACCGAGCTGGTGGGCAAGGGCAAGGGGGTGCTGGCGTCCGCCGGCAGGACGGTGTCCGTGCAGTGGTCGAAGAAGGACCAGAGGTCGCCGGTCGAGCTGACCCGCGACGGCGAGCCGGTCGAGCTCGACCCCGGCAGCACGTGGATCGAGCTCGTCCCGAAGGACGGCGGGAGCTGGAAGGCGTCCTGACGGCGACGACCGCCGACCGACCGCGCCGCGGCTAGGCCCCGCCGAGCCCCGAGAGGCTGTTTCCGAGGGTCACGGGAGTGCCGCCGGCGGAGAACAGCCCCCACAGCACACCCGTGCCGGTCCGTTCCCACGCCGTGCTGCCGTCCCGCAGGTCGAGCGCGACCAGGCGGTGAGGCGCGTCCGCGCCGTCGTCGGACCACGAGGCCGGGGAGATCGCGAGCAGCAGGCGGGTGCCGTCGGTGACGGCGCCCGCGACCGTCTCGCCGTCCTCGGGGTCGCCGTCGAGCAGGTCCGTCACCCGCCACCGCTGTGCGCCGGTGCGGGCGTCGACGACCGTGAGCGACGTCTCGTCGGCGAGGACGATCGCGTCCCCGACCCGGGCGAGCGGCGTCGTGAGGGGGGCGACGGAGACCGACCAGGTGGGCGCCCCGTCGGCGCCGAGGGCCGCCAGCGACGAGGCGCTGCCGCCGGCGCCGACGAGGACCAGCCGCGCGCCGTCGGGCGTCGTGTCGACGAGCGGGGCGACCGCCGAGCCGTGGATCGTCTCCAGCCGCTCGCCGTGGGCGTCGCGGACCTCGCTGGTCTCGCCCTGCACCAGGAACCGGCCGCCGGGCAGCGGCACCAGCGTGTGCGCGTCGCCGCCCACGTCGAACGACCCGCCGGTCGGCGTGACCGCCCGCGTGAGGCCGCACAGGCCGAGCGTCGTCGCCGACGGCGTCGCGTCGACCCAGGGCTGCGGCGTGACGGTTACCGTCTGCGCGCCCGGGCCCTCCGTCACCCCGCACGACTCGAGGGCGTCCTCCGTGAGAGGGATCGTCACCTCGGCGCGCGCCTGCCCGGTGACGGCGTCGACGACCCGCACGGACGGGTCCCGCCAGCCCGCGTCGCGCAGGGCGCGCTGGAGGCTCGCGGCGTCCTCGCCCGCGCGCCAGGGGATGCCGCTCTCCGGGGCGATCGCGTCGAGCACCGCGACCGTCCCGCCGGCGGCCGGGACCACCTGGGACCAGGAGGACACGCGGGGGTCGCCCTCCCCGGGCGCGTCGACCGCCTCGAGGAGGTCGAGCTCCCGTTCGCTCAGCACCGTGCCGTCGGCGTCGAGCACCGTGACGCGGGAGAGGTCCTCGACGCAGACCACGGTGTCCACCGGGGCGCTCCAGTCGACCGGGGTCCAGGGCGTGGGCCCGCACATCGCGCCGTCGTCGAACGGGTGCTCCCACACGACGTCGCCGGTCGCCGCGTCCATCGCCCGGACGCCGTCGCCGTCGGTGACGGCCAGCACGCCGCCCGGCAGGACCGCGGCGACCGACGACTCCTCGGGGAGGGACCAGACGACGTCGACGGGCTCGGACAGGTCGCCCACGACGCCGGGCATGCCGCGGATCGCCTCGGCGCGCTGGCGCTCGGCGCGGGCATCCAGCAGGCCCGGGGCGACGGCAGCGGTGGAGGCGGCGACCACGACGACGGCGGTGCCGCCCGCGACGGCGACGCGGCCCCGGCGGGAGAGCGTGCGCCACCGGGCGCGGGCCCGGACGATCAGGTCCGCCGGGCGCGCCGGGGCGTCGTCGGGCGCGTCCTCGCGCTCGTCGTCCGGCACGAGCTCGAAGGTGGTCATCGGCTCGGGGCGCCGGAACCTCGGAGGCATGCCCGGAGGCTACCGGCGACCGTCAGCCCAGGCCGTGCACGACGCCGTCGAACGCGACCGCGTGCCCCTCGATCGCCGTCAGCCACTCGAGGAAGCCCGTCTCCTCCCGCTCCCACACCGTGGAGCCGTCCCGGAGGTCGAGGGTGACCAGCCGGTGGTGCTCGCCGTTGCCGCTGACGCCGAACAGCAGGCGGGTGCCGTCCGTGACCGCCCCGGCGAACCAGTCGCCCGAGCCGTCGGCCGAACGCCGGAGCAGGTTGTCGCGGGCCCAGACCTGGGCGCCGGTTCCCGCGTCGAGGCCGACGAGGCCCCCCTGGGTCTGCACGACGACCACGCCCGCCATGCGGGCGAGGACGCCCTCGAGGCCGTCGGCCGTGGCATCCCACGCCTCGGCTCCGTCCGCGTCGACCGCGCTGAGCCGCAGCTCGTCGTCGACGTCGTCCTGGCCCGCGAGCACGAGGAAGGGGCCGTCGGGGTCGTCGTCCAGGACCGGCGGGAGCAGGTAGCCCGGCACCGTCGCGACGACCGTCCCGTCCTCGTCGAGCACGGTGCTCTCCTCGCCCACGGAGACGAGACCCCCGCCCGGCAGCGGTATCGCCCACCTGTCGTCCACGCCGGTGTCGAGCACGACGCCGTCGGGGGTGACGACGACCGAGGCGCCGCACACGGAGAGCGTCGTGCTCGACGGGGACGCGTCGACCATGGGTTCCGTCATCAGCTCGGGGTCGCTGTCCTCGTCCTGCGTCATCCCGCACTCGCCGAGGTCCTCCGGCCGGAGGCGCACGGTCGCCTCGCCCCGCACCTCGCCGGTGAGAGCGTCCTCCAGGCGCAGCGTCGGGTCGCGCCAGCCGTCGGCGCGGAGCTTCCGCAGGGTGTCCGCGTCGGGCAGGTCGTCCGCGGGCCAGGGCGCGGTGGCGTCGGTGATGTCGTCGACCACCGCGACCGCGCCGGCGGCTGCGGGCACCACCACCGGGGCTCCGTCCGGGGTCCCGTCGCTGAACGTGTCGATCCGTGCCGGGCCGATCGACCGCTCGCCGACGACCCCGCCGGCCGCGTCGAGCACCGTGACGGTGCGGTCGTCCGGGTCGCCGCTGAGGCAGACCACGACGTCGGCGGGCGGGACCGAGTCGCTCCGGTAGCCCCGCTGCGGGCCGCACGTCGGGAAGGGCCCGACGTCGTGCCGCCACGTCTCGCGGCCGGTGCCGGCGTCGAGCGCCGCCACGGCCGTCCCTTCGGTCGTGAGCACGAGGCCGCCGCGCAGCGCCGCCAGGGCGCCGCTGCCGTTCGTGAGCCGCCACGTCCCGGCCAACGGCTCGGACAGGTCGTCGACCGCGCCCGGGAGGCCCTGGACGGCCTCGGCGCGCAGCCTCTCGCCCCGGGCCTCCAGGATCCCCGGGGTGACGGCGGCGCCGGCCGCGGCGACCACGACGACGGCGGTCCCGGCCGCGACGGCGACGCGGCCGCGGCGGGACAGAGTGCGCCAGCGGGCGGCGGCGCGGACGCGCAGGGCGGCCAGCAGCCGTCGCGCCCGGCCGGGCTCCGGGTCGTCGGAGGCAGGAGCGGGCCAGTCCTCGAGCTCGTCGTCCGGCACGAGCTCGAAGGTGGTCATCGGCTCGGCGCGACGGAACCTCGGAGGCATGACGGGAGGCTACCGGCGGTCCGGAGGCCCGGCCGTCCGCGTCGTCCGAGCGCGCGGGTGAGATCCGGGGACGTGCCCGGCGGCGGGTCACAGGTCCAGGTGTGGCGCCGGCCCCCGACGCCAGGCGTCCCTGCGGTCGCGGAAGGGATCGCGCCAGGTCAGAACGCGTACGGGAAGCGCGACCAGTCGGGGTCGCGCTTCTCGAGGAAGGCGTCGCGGCCCTCGACGGCCTCGTCGGTGAGGTAGGCGAGGCGCGTGGCCTCGCCGGCGAAGACCTGCTGACCCATGAGGCCGTCGTCGGCGAGGTTGAACGCGAACTTCAGCATCCGGACCGCCTGCGGCGACTTGCCGGCGATGGTGCGCGCGTACTCGACGGCGAGGCCCTCGAGGTCGTCGTGCTCGGCCACCTCGTTGACGCCGCCCCAGCGCTCGGCGTCGTCCGCCGAGTACTCGCGCGCGAGGAAGAAGATCTCCCGCGCGCGCTTCTGCCCCACCTGCCGGGCCAGGTACGCCGACCCGTAGCCGCCGTCGAACGAGCCGACGTCGGCGTCGGTCTGCTTGAACCGTCCGTGCTGGCGGCAGGCGATCGACAGGTCCGCCACGACGTGCAGCGAGTGCCCGCCGCCCGCGGCCCAGCCGTCCACGACGGCGATGACGACCTTGGGCATCGTGCGGATGAGTCGCTGCACCTCGAGGATGTGCAGCCGCCCGGCGCGGGCCGGGTCGACGGCGTCCGCGCCGTGCTCCTCGCCGCCGCCGTCGTCGGCGCTCGTGTACTGGTACCCGGAGCGGCCGCGGATGCGCTGGTCGCCGCCGGAGCAGAACGCCCAGCCGCCGTCCTTCGGGGACGGCCCGTTGCCGGTGAGCAGCACCGTGCCGACGTCGGAGGTCATGCGGGCGTGGTCGAGCACGCGGTAGAGCTCGTCGACGGTGTGCGGCCGGAAGGCGTTGCGCACCTCGGGGCGGTCGAACGCGACGCGCACCACGGGCAGGTCGCGGACGACGGCGCCGTCGGCGTCGCGCTTCACGCCGCGGTGGTAGGTGAGGTCGGTGAGGCCCTCGAACCCGGACACCTCGCGCCACCGCGCGGGGTCGAACGTGTGGGAGACGGTCCGGGGGAGGGGTGCGCTGCTCACGCCGTCACCCTAGTTCGTCGCCGGGACGACAGCCCCAGCACGAGCCCCGCCGCCACGACGAGCGCTCCCGCGACGCCGTGCGCCGTCGGCGCCTCGACGCCCAGCGCGAGCGACGTCACCAGGGCGGCGACCGGCATCAGGCCGGCGAAGAGCCCGGCGCGGGCGGGGCCGACCCGGGCGAGCCCGGTGTACCAGAGCAGGAAGGCGACCGCGGTGACGACGACGGACAGGTAGGCCAGGGCCACGAGCTCGCCGCCGTCGGGCACGGCGAGCAGAGGCCCGGGCGCGAGCAGGCCCAGCACCAGGAGCTGCGGGACCGCCGCGACGCAGGCGTACGCCGAGACGCGCAGCGGTCCCAGCGTGGGCAGCAGCGGCACGGCGAGCAGCGAGAACGCCGCTTCGCACGCGAGCGCGCCGACGGCGAGCAGCAGGCCGAGCGGGTCGGCCGACCCGAGGCCCTCGACGAGCGCCACCCCCGCCGTCACGACGACCGCCGCCGCGAGCGTCCGGGGGGCGAGGCGCCGTTCCCGGACGGCCTGCGCCCCGGCCAGCACGACGGGCGTGGCGCCCACGACCGCCCCCACCAGCGAGGGCTCGGCGTGCCGGGTGGCGAGGACGACGAACGCGCTGAACCCGGTGAGGCCCGTGGCCGCGAGCGCCAGCAGGCGGGCGGCCTGGCGCGGGCTGGGCAGCACGAACGCGACCCGTCGCCACCGCATCACGGCGAGCAGGCACAGGGCGGCGACGGCGTAGCGCACCGCCTGCCCGCCCGGCACCGGGTAGTCGGCGAGCGCGGCGGAGGCGGTGAACGACGCGCCCACGAGCGCCATCGCGGCGGCGCTGCGGGCGTACGCGCCGGCGAGGCCGTCCGTGCGGGGTGACGCGCCGGTGACGCCGGCGGGGTCGGTCGAGGTGGTCATGCGGTCGACGCTACGAACTCACCTGGTCCGGTGGGCAGGGCCAGTTCGGTCCTGGTTCACTGGGCCAGACGAGGTGTGGCCCGATGCGGGTCGTGGCCGGAGGAGGAGCGTGGCTCGATGAGGCGGCTGCAGCCGGAGGACCTGCTCCTCGTGCTCGGCGCGCGCCCGCGGACCGAGGTCGGCGCGTGGCTGCGCGACGGCCTGCGGGACGCCGTCGCGACGGGGCGGCTGGAGGCCGGGGCGACCCTGCCGTCGTCGCGCTCCGCGGCGGCCGGGCTGGGCGTCTCGCGGGGCACGGTGGCGTCGGCCGTGGACGAGCTCGTGGGGGAGGGGGTGCTGGAGAGCCGCCCGCGCTCGAGCGTCGTCGTCGCCGACCTCGACCGGCCGCCGCGCGGCACGACGGCCCGGCCCGCGCGCCCCGGCGGCGGGACCGATCGCCCGGCCAGCGTCGGGGCGCCCGACCCGGCGCTCTTCCCCCGCGCGGCCTGGGCGCGCGCCGTGCGCGACGCGATGCGCGGGCTGCCCGACGCGGAGCTGGGCTACCCGGACCCGCAGGGCCTGCTCGAGCTGCGCCACGCGCTCGCCGCGCACCTGCGGACCGCGCGCGCCGCCCCGGTCGAGGCCGAGGACGTGGTGATCGTGAGCGGCGTCGCGCAGGGGCTGGCGCTGCTCGGCGACGTGCTCGCGGGCGGGAGCGGCGGTCGGCGGGTCGTCGTCGAGGACCCGGCGTCGCCCGGGGTCGTCGCGCAGCTGCGCGACGCCGGCCTGGAGGTCGTCCCGGTGCCCGTGGACGACCGCGGGCTCCGGACCGACACCCTGCCCGACGCCGCGGCGGCCGTCGTGACGCCGGCCCACCAGTTCCCGCTCGGGGTGGTGCTGGCGCCCGACCGGCGTCGCGAGCTGGTCGCCTGGGCGCGGGACGGCGACCGCCTGGTGCTGGAGGACGACTACGACGCCGAGCTCCGGTACGACCGGCAGCCCGTCGGCGCCCTGCGGGGGCTGGCCCCCGAGCACGTCGCCCTGCTCGGCTCGGTGTCGAAGCTGCTGTCCCCGGCGCTGCGGCTGGGCTGGGTCGTCGCGCCCGCCGGGGTGCGGGGGGCGCTCGTCGACGCCAAGCGCCGCGCCGACCTCGGCTGCTCGGTGCCGGAGCAGGCCGCGTTCGCCCGGCTGATCGCCGACGGCGCGTACGCGCGGCACCTGCGCCGGGCCCGCCTGATCTACAAGCAGCGGCGCGGGCTCCTGCTCGACGCGCTCGCGCGGGACGCGCCGCACCTCCCCGTCGAGGGAGTCGCCGCCGGACTGCACCTCGTCGTGCGGCTGCCGGACGCCGCCGCCGAGGCGACGGCGGTGCCGGCCCTGCGAGCCGTGGACGTCCCCGCCGAGCCGTTGTCCGGCACGTCGGCGCACGCCGGGTCCTGGGGCGTCGTCGTGGGCGCCGCGCGGGTGCAGGGCTCGGCCGTGCCGCGGGTCGTCGAGGTGCTCCGGTCGGCCGCCGGAGGCGCCGGGGCTCGCGGGTAGCCGCCCAGGGTGCCCGGCGCCGGAGGGGTCCGGCGCCGTCCGCGTCAGGGCTGCGGCTCCCCGGCGTCGCGGTCGGCCCTGTCGGTGGGCTCCGCGCGGGCCACCACGTCGCCAGGGAGATCGACCTCGGCGGGCACCTCGATGCCGTCGGGCGTGATCGGCCGGTCGGAGGGTTCGACCGCGATCGCGAACTCGTCCCCGTGCTCGGTGACGCCGGCGATGACGGCCTGCTTGACGGCCTCCCGGGCGTACTTCTGCCGCACGATCATGGGGTCCTGGTTGAGGTCCCGGGTCAGCGAGACCATCAGCAGCACCATCACGACCACGAACGGCAGAGCGACCAGGATGGTGAGGTTCTGGAGGCCGGTGAGCGCGTCGTTCCCGCCCACGAGCAGCATCACCGCGGCGACCGCACCCGTCGCGACGCCCCAGAAGACGACGTTGGGGCGACTCGGTTCGGCGCTGCCGCGCTGCGACAGCGTGCCCATGACGATGGAGGCGGCGTCCGCGCCGGAGACGAAGAAGATCGCGACCAGGATCATCACGACCACGGTGGTGAGCGACTGCCACGGGTACTCGCCGAGCATCCCGAACAGCTGCGCCTCCGTCTCCCCGGCGCCGGCGATGTCGGTGCCGCCCTTCTGGAGGAAGAGGCTCGCGCCACCGAAGACGCAGAACCACACGATGGTGACCAGGCTCGGCACCAGGAGGACGCCGCCGACGAACTGGCGGATCGTCCGGCCGCGGGAGATCCGGGCGATGAACATGCCGACGAAGGGCGTCCACGAGATCCACCAGGCCCAGTAGAAGACGGTCCACTGCGCCAGCCAGTCGCTGGTGGAGACACCGCCGGGGGTCGAGGCGCTGTCGGCGCCGGTCCGGGCCGCCATCATCGCCAGGTCCTGGAAGTAGGTGCCGATCGAGTTCGGGATGAGGTTCAGGATGAACACCGTCGGCCCGACCACGAAGACGAACACCGCCAGCGCCAGGGCCAGCACCATGTTGATGTTCGACAGCCACTGGATGCCGCGGGCGACGCCCGAGACCGCCGAGAGCACGAAGCAGACCGTGAGCACCGCGATGATCGCGACCAGGATGCCGTTGCCCACGTCGCCGGCCCAGCCGACGACCTGCAGGCCGCTCTTGATCTGCAGCGCACCCAGCCCGAGCGAGGCGGCCGAGCCGAACAGCGTCGCGAAGATCGCGAGCATGTCGATGACCTTGCCGACCGGGCCGCGTGCGTGCCGGCCCAGCAGCGGCTCGAACACCGAGGAGATCAGCTGCTTGCGGCCCTTGCGGTAGGCGCTGTAGGCGATCGCCAGCCCGACCACGGCGTAGATCGCCCAGGGGTGCAGGGTCCAGTGGAACATCGTGGTGGACATCGCGTGCTGGACGGCCTCGGGGTCGCCGGCGTCGACGGTGCCCGGCGGTGGGTCCACGTAGTGGGCGAGCGGCTCGGCGACGCCCCAGAAGATCAGCCCGATGCCCATCCCCGCGGAGAACATCATCGCCACCCAGGACACCGTGCGGAACTCGGGTGCCTCCCCGTCGGCGCCGAGCGGGATGGCGCCGAACTTGCTGATCGCCAGCCACAGGCTGTACACGACGAACAGGCTGGCGGTGAGCACGAAGAGCCAGCCCATGTTCGTGGTCACCCAGCCCAGGGCCGAGCTGGAGGCGCTCGCCAGGCTGTCCGTGTCGACGAAACCCCAGACGAGGAAGGCGACGGCCACGGCTGCGGTGACCCCGAAGACGGTCCAGTCCATCGGACTGCGCCGCTGCTCGTCGATCCCGATCGGGTAGTCCAGGGCCGGGTGCGGCACCACCTCGGCGGTGGGCGACCTGAGGGCGCGGCCGACCCTGTCCGCCGCGTCGTGCGCGTGCCGCTTCGCGCCGCGTTGTTCGACCTTGTCCGATTGCTCGTTCACTGCATGACCCCGTCCGTGACATCGACGTCGGCTCCGTGCGACCCAGGTGGGACGGCGTCCGACCGTCTCGTACCTGGTCGCCTCCTGCAACCGCTGCGGACCGTGGGCTCGCTCCTGTCGCGGCACGCCCGGGCTCCTCCCCGGCGCCGGCACCGGGCGGGCGCACGCTGAGGTCATGAGCGTGCGGGAACCGGACGACGACGTGGTGGACCCGGAGGACGTCGCGCACGAGATCTTCGTGTACGACGCCGAGACGGTCCGCCGCGACGCCGAGCGCATCGGTGGCCGGCCTGCTCCGAGCCCGTTGACGTACGTGCCGGAGCTGGTGGACTTCACCGACTGACCGCAGGGCGACCTCCGGGCGGGGGCGTCGGCGGGGCCCCGGCGCGCCCGCGTCCCGCGACCGGCCCGCGTGGCGGCCAGTAACCTGAACGGGTGCAGCTGCTGCGTGAGATCGTGTACCGCACCCCGCTGACCACCAGGTTCCGCGGCCTCGACGTGCGCGACGGCCTGCTGCTGCGGGGCGCCGCCGGCTGGGGCGAGCTGTCCCCGTTCTGGGACTACGACGACGCGGAGTCCGCGACGTGGCTGCGCGCCGCGCGCGAGGCGGCCGACGTCGGCTTCCCCGCCCCCGTGCGCGACCGTGTGCCGGTCAACGTCACCGTGCCCGCCGTCGGGCCCGAGCGGGCGCGCGAGATCGTGCTCGCGTCGGGCGGCTGCCGCACCGCCAAGGTGAAGGTCGCGCAGCGCGGCCCCGCGGTCGACGGGCGACCTGGCCCGCTCGAGCCGCTGGCGGCGGAGGAGGCCCGCGTCGACGCGGTCCGCGCCGCCCTCGACGAGCTGCACGGTCCCGGCGTCGGGGCGATCCGGGTGGACGCGAACGGTGGCTGGTCCGTCGACGAGGCGCTCGCCCGCATCCCGGTGCTCGACGACGCCGCCGGTGGCCTGGAGTACGTCGAGCAGCCCTGCGCCACCGTCCCCGAGCTGGCCGCCGTGCGCCGCGGGCTGCGCTCGCCCGTCCCGGTCGCCGCCGACGAGTCGATCCGTCGCGCCGCCGACCCGCTGCGGGTGGTGCGCGAGGATGCCGCGGACGTCGTCGTGCTCAAGGTGCAGCCGCTCGGCGGCGTGCGCGCCTGCCTCGACCTCGCCGAGCAGGTGGGGCTGCCGGTCGTGGTGTCGTCGGCGCTGGAGTCGTCCGTCGGCCTCGCCGCCGGGGTCGCGCTCGCGGCGGCGCTGCCCGACCTGCCCTACGCCTGCGGCCTCGCGACGTCGCAGCTCCTCGCCCACGACGTCGTCGCCGACCCGCTGCTGCCGGTGGACGGCGCGCTGCCGGTGCGCCGTCCCGGACCCGACGCGGACGCCCTCGCCGCGGCCGAGCCCGACACCGCGACGCGTGAGCGCTGGCTCGCCCGGTACGCGCGACTGACCGCCCTGCTCGAGGAGGCTGCATGAGCGCCGTCCTGCCGCCGTCGCTCGTCGCGGCGCGGGCGCTCGTGACCGACCTCGCGCTGCAGGGGGTGCGGGACGTCGTGCTGGCGCCCGGGTCCCGGTCCGCCCCGCTCGCGTACGCGCTCGCCGAGGCCGCGGACACGGGACTGCTCACGCTGCACGTGCGCGTCGACGAGCGGTCCGCCGGCTTCCTCGCGCTGGGCCTCTCGCGGGGGGCCGAGCCCGTCCTCCGCGGCGTCGGGGACGGCGAGCAGGTCGCGCTGCCGCGGCCGGTGGCCGTCGTCACGACGTCCGGCACCGCCGTCGCCAACCTCCATCCCGCGGTCCTCGAGGCGCACCACACCGGCGTGCCCCTCGTGGTGCTCGCGGCCGACCGGCCGCACGAGCTGCGTGGCACGGGCGCCTCCCAGACCACCGACCAGGTGGGGATCTTCGGTATCGCCGTGCGGTACGACGTGGACCTCCCCGCCCCGGACGGGCGCGCGGGCGAGGTGCGCGACCTGCTCGGCACGCTCGGCCGGGCGCTCGCGGCGGCGCAGGGACTGCGCGACGGGCACCCCGGCCCCGTGCACGTGAACGTCGCGTTCCGCGACCCGCTGCACCCGCCGGAGCCGCTCGCGCCGGTCCCGCCCGAGGAGACCTGGCCCGCCGGCTTCCGCCGCACGGCCGTCGTCCCCCCCGCCCCGGCCCCGGGCGACGACCCGGCGCTGCACGGCGACCCCGCACGCACGCTCGTCGTCGCGGGCGACGGCGCCGGAACGGTCGCCCGCGCCGTCGCGGAGGCGCAGGGCTGGCCGTTGCTCGCCGAGCCGTCGTCGGGGGCGTGCGGCGGGCCGAACGCGGTCGCGGCGTACCGCTCGGTGCTGGGCGTCGACGAGCTCACCCGCGACGTCGAGCACGTCGTCGTCTTCGGCCGCCCGACGCTGTCCCGCCCCGTGCAGCGGCTGCTGGGGCGGCCCGACGTCGTCGTCACGGTCGTCGCGCCGGGCGGCGGGCCGTGGCCGGACGCCGCCCGCAACGCCGAGGTCGTCGTCCCCGCGCTCGCCGACCGGTGGTCGTCGCCGACGGCGCCCGTCGGGGCCCGCGCCGGCGACGGCGGCGGATTCCTCGACCGGTGGCTGGCCGCCGGACGCGCGGCCGCCGCCGTCGTGGACGCCGCGACCTCGGACGCCGCCGTCGCCGAAGGGCTGCTGACGGCCCCTCATGCCGCGCTCGCCGTCGCGCGCGCCGTCGCGTCGGTGCTCGGACCCGACGACCTGCTCGTGGTCGGCTCGTCCAACCCTGTGCGCGACCTCGACCTCGTGCTCGGGCTGGACCACCCCCAGGCCGGCGACCTGCCCGACGTGCTCGCCAACCGCGGGCTGGCCGGCATCGACGGCACCGTGTCGACCGCGACGGGAGTCGCGCACGCCGCCGCCCGACAGGGCCGCCGCACGCGCGCGCTGGTCGGCGACCTCACGTTCCTGCACGACGCCGGAGGCCTGCTGCGCGGTCCGCACGAGCCGCCCGTCGACCTGGAGATCGTCGTGGTGAACGACGACGGCGGGTCCATCTTCGCCACGCTCGAGCACGGCGAGCTCGCGACGTCGTCCCCGCAGGGCGCCGCCACCTTCGAGCGCGTCTTCGGCACGCCGCACGGCGCCCACCTCGCCCAGCTGTGCGCCGGCTACGGCGTGGACCACCAGCTGGTGCTCGACGTCGGCTCGTTGCGGCACGCCCTCCGGGCGCCGACGCGCGGCGTGCAGGTGATCGAGGTGCACGTGCCGCGCGCCGACCGGCTCGCCGAGACGCGAGATCTCGCGGCCCGCGTCGCCGCCGCGGTACGGGCGGCGCTCTGACCTGCGACGACACGATTCGCAGGAAGTTCTCAGGTTGAACCAAGCGCCCCGCCAGGATGGGGTGGTCTCCTGGAGGCACACATCGAGGAGGGCACCATGAGCACCGACACCCCGGGCGCACCGCAGCCGTCGGGCGCCGACGAGCCGAACCGGAGCGCGAACCCCGCTGAGCAGCCGACCGAGCGGCCGGCCGTCCAGCCGGGCGAGCAGCCGGGCGCCGCGGACCGCACCGCGCCGCAGCCGGCCACGCAGGACACCCAGCACCTCATCGTCCAGCCGACCCAGCAGCTCCCCACCCAGGGGCCCCCGCAGTCGCCCGCTCCGCAGCAGGCGTCGCAGCAGCACGGCGCCCAGCAGCCGCGCTACGGGCAGATGGCTCCCGGGTCGCCGTACTCCACGCAGCAGCACCCGCAGGGTGCGCCGCAGCAGTACCCGCAGGCGCAGCACCCGCAGCAGGGCCAGCACCCGCAGGGCCAGCCGTACGGCCAGGGCCCGGGCAACCCGTACGCCCTGGGCCAGACGTCCTCGCAGCAGGGGCCCGGGGGAGGGACCGCCACCAAGCGCGAGCGGTCCGTCTGGGTCCCCGTGGCCAGCGCGGCCGTCATCGCGGCCGTCCTCGCGAGCCTGGGTACCGCCGCGGCGACCGGCGCGTTCGACGCGGGCAACCCGTCGTCGCTGGCGAGCGTCGGCTCGTCCGCGCAGTCCACCGACGAGGCCCCGGTCAAGAACTCGACCTCGAGCAACCCGGACTGGGAGGCCGTCACGACGGCCGTGGCCCCGTCCGTGGTCGCCATCCAGGTGCAGAGCCAGTCCGGCGGCGCCGAGGGCTCCGGCGTGATCTTCGACGACCAGGGCCACATCGTCACCAACAACCACGTCGTCTCGGGCGCGCAGGACGACACCGTGCAGGTCACCCTGTCCGACGGCCGCCTGTACGAGGCGACCATCGTGGGCACCGACCCGACCACCGACCTGGCCGTCGTCAAGCTGAAGAACCCGCCGGACGACCTGAAGCCCGCGTCGTTCGGCTCGTCCGACGATGTCACGGTGGGCGACGCCGTGCTGGCCGTCGGTAACCCGCTGGGCCTGGCGAACACCGCCACCACGGGCATCGTGTCGGCGGTGGACCGCCCGGTCTCGGCGTCGGGGGAGGACGGCAGCACGCAGGTCGTCACCAACGCGATCCAGATCGACGCGGCGATCAACCCCGGCAACTCCGGCGGCCCCCTGTTCAACGCGCAGGGCCAGGTCATCGGCATCACGTCGTCGATCGCGACGATGTCGAGCGGCATGAGCGGCGAGCAGTCCGGCTCGATCGGGCTCGGGTTCGCCATCCCGGTGAACCTCGCGACCAACATCGCCGACCAGCTCATCAAGGACGGCTCGGCGGAGCACGCCTTCCTCGGCGTGACCATGCAGGACGCGACGGCCACGGCCGACGGCGTCACCCGCCGCGGCGCCCAGGTGGCCGAGGTGTCGTCCGGGTCTCCCGCCGCGGACGCCGGTCTCCAGGCCGGCGACGTGATCGTCGCGATCGACGACGACGCCGTCAACGGCGCCGAGTCGCTCACCGCGTACGTCCGGGAGAAGGCGGCCGACCAGAAGGTCACGCTGACCTACGTCCGTGACGGCAAGACGCAGACCGTCGACGTGACCCTCGCGGTCCGCGACGAGTCGGCCACGGATCAGGGCGGTTCGGGGCAGAACGACCAGAACGGCCAGGACCCGAACGGCCAGAACGGCCAGGACGGTCAGGGCCAGGACGGCCAGGGTCAGGGTGACCAGAACGGTCAGGACCAGGGCCAGGGCGGTTCCGACTCGACCGACCCGGGCAACCTGCCCGGCTGGCTCGAGGACCTGCTCCAGGGCGGCAGCGGCAACAACTGAGCCGCGGCCGGCCGGTCCGCGCACCGGCCGGCCGCACCAGCAGCCCCGCGGGCCTGCGACGACTCCCCCTCCCCGTCGCGGCCCGCGGGGCTTTGCCGTGCGCGGACCGGCGGGTCCGAGGGGGAGCGCGGCGGGTTGGCTCAGTCGGCCGCGGGGTGCAGTGCGGCGAGGACGCCGAGCGCGCTGCGCTCGAGGAAGTCGGCGAGGTCGGACGGGGCGATGTCGGGGTCGGTCGCGGCCTCGACGAGCGCCTGCTCGGCGAACGAGATCCAGGAGTGCAGCGCGACCTCGAGCAGGGGGGTGGGGGCGACGCCGATCTCCTGGAAGGCGTCGCGCAGGTGCCCGGCCAGCACGTCGCGCGCGTGCTGGATGGTGGCGCGCACGTGCTCGTCGCCGGAGGCCGCGCCGCGCACGAGCGAGTAGAAGGTCGCGTCGTGGTCGTGCACGAACTCCACGAACCGGTCGAGGGTGTCGCGCAGGCGTTCGCGCGGCGGCAGCTCGGGCCGCGGCTGCGTGGCGTGCAGCATCGCGTCGCGCGCGGTGCGGACGATGGCGGAGTGCAGGCCCTGGCGGTTGCCGAAGTAGTAGTGGACGAGCCCGGGGGAGACGCCGGCCTGCGCCGCGAGGTCCTCGACGGTGACGGCCTCCAGGGGCCGGTCGGCCAGCGCGGCCACCCCGAGCGCGACGAGCTGCTGCCGGCGTTCGTCGGGGCTCATCCGGGTGCGTCGCGCGACTGCCATGACCCGAGCATATGGCCGTTTCACGAGGTGACGGCGTCGCCCGCAGGGTGAAGCGCCGCGGGCAACCGTTGCTATTGACGCCGCCTCAGTAAGGGGCGTACCGTCGCCACTCGTCGGCGACACAGGGGTCGCCATGTCGTCTGTTGGAGGGGAAATGAAGCTCAGCGCACTGACGCGCACGCGTCGAGGCCGTGCGATGCTCGCGGCGGTCCCGACGGTGGCGGTGATCGGCGTTCTCATGGGCGGCGTCGCCCAGGGCGCCGTTCCGGTGTCGATGGCGATCTCGGGCCAGCAGTTCAAGATCGCGGCCGACAAGCTCGACGGGACCGGCTTCTCGCAGTACGCCGGCGAGTCCAAGGACGCCGACGGCAAGTCGCGCCCCGTGGCGATCGCCAACATCAAGGACGCGACGCTGCACAACCTGTGCCAGTCGGTGAAGGTCCCCGGCATGCCGCTGGGCCTGCTCATCTCCGCGGGTACCAACCCCAAGAACCCGGTCACGGCGACCGACCTGCAGATCGGCATGAGCGACCTGCGCGGCACCGCGCAGTTCAACCAGATCCGGATCGGCGTCGACGCCTCCACCGTGAACACCAAGGCGCACGGCAGCAAGGGCGACTTCGCGATGGACTCCGACGCGATCACCATCGACGACCTCAAGCAGGTCTCGACGAGCACGTCGGCCGCGGTCTTCAAGCTCACCGACCTGCACCTGAAGATCTCCGACGGCACCGAGTGCTTCTGAGCGGCCCCGGCGACCAGGGAGACCAGGCGTGAGCGACGAGAACACCTCGATCCCCGAGACGTCCCCCGAGCCGTCCGCGGCGTCGACCCCGGAGGTGCCGGCCACCCGCCGCCAGCGGTTCGCCGCCTGGCGGCGGGACCGGCCCTTCTGGGGCGGCACGCTCGCGATCCTGTCGGGCCTGGTGCTGTGGTTCTCCGGCCGGCTGCAGATCGACAACTTCGAGATCCAGCTCGGCATCGAGGGCATGCAGTCGACGCTGCTGCCCGTGGCGCTGGTGCTCCTCGGCGCCCTCGTGATGACGCAGCCGCAGTTCCGCGTGTTCTACGGCGTGATCACGCTGGCGATCTCGGTCTACTCGCTGCTGGGCGTGAACCTGGGCGGCTTCGGCGTCGGCATGGTCCTCGGCGTCGTCGGCGGCATCCTCGCGGTCTCGTGGATGCCGCGGCCCGCGGCCGAGGCCGCCGAGGCGGAGCCTGCGACGGACGACGTGCCCGCGACGGCGCCGGACCGCGACGCCGCCCCGGCACCCGCCGACCCGCGTGAGGTGCAGGAGGTCGGTCTTGCCGAGATCCTGCCGTTCGACGAGGAGCCGGCCCGTGGTGGGCGGCACGTGGCCGTCGTCGCGGCGGTCGCCGTGCTCGCCCTCGGGGGCACGGGGACGACGGCGGTCGAGGCGGCCGCGGCGCCCGCGGCGCAGGTGCGCGCGGCGTCGGACTGCTGGGACCCGCTGGGGTGGCTCGAGTGGGCCTGCGGCAGCGACGACGACGAAGAGTCGACGCCCAGCCCCTCGCCGTCCGCGTCTCAGGACGCCGGCGGTTCCGGCGAGGCCACGGACGACAGCAGCACCGGGGCAACGGACGACGGCGCGTCCGCCGGCGACGGGACGGCCGCCGACGCGTCCGGCGCGGAGGACGACGCCCCGAAGGGCGCCGACGCGAAGGACGCCGACGGCAAGGACGCCGACAAGGACGGCAAGGCCGAGGAGGACACCCCGGCCGAGGAGCAGGCGCAGGACGACGTCGAGAAGGAGTTCAAGCTCGAGCTCGGCCCCTGCGCGCGGATCACGTTCGGCGGCGAGTACGACATCAACGTCTCGTTGCCGGGGGACTGCGGCAAGCGCGAGGACGCCAACGTGTTCTCCGTCGACGGTGAGCTGGAGACGCGGGACCTGCAGCTGCCGCTCACCGGCATCAACGGCATCGACGTGGTCAACGTGCCCGTGACGAACGACGGTCCGCGACGCGACGCGCTGCGCATCAACGTCGACTACGTCAAGGTGCCGGGGTTCTGGCTCAAGACCTACGCCGACAACAACGGCAAGGTCGGCGGCACGGTCACCGACGCGGACTACGTGTCGATGGAGGGCGACGCGCAGATGTACATCTCGTCCATCCACGCGGACCTGCCCGACGGGGACGACTGGGCCGAGCTGGGCGAGAAGATCGCGGCGGGCGCGTCGCCGGTCGAGATGCTGCTCGGTCTGACCGACGCGCGGATCGGCCTCATGGGGGCCACCTCGGACAAGCAGGTCTGGTCCGGCTTCCGCGAGCAGGTCTGGGAGGAGTAGGCGCCTCGGCGTCGGGCGTCAGTCCGCGCCGAGCGCCCACCGCATGGGTACGAGCTTCGCCTCGGACTCGGCGAGCTCGGCCTCCGGGTCGGAGGCGGCGACGATGCCGCAGCCGGCGAACAGCCGCACGTGCCGCGGGTCGGCGGCCGAGAGCTCGGCGGACCGCAGCGCGATGCCCCACTCGCCGTCGCCGTCGGCGCCGACCCACCCGACCGGACCGGCGTAGCGGGACCGGTCCATCCCCTCGATCTCGCGGATGAGGTCGCGGGCGACGTTCGTCGGCGTCCCGCAGACGGCGGCCGACGGGTGCAGCGCGGCCGCCAGGGTGAGCGAGGACGGCGCCCGCCCGGCCGCGTCGCGGCCGTGGTCGAGGACGCGGTCGAGGACGCCCGTGACGTCGGACGCGAGGTGCATGACGTTCGGCAGGTGCAGCACGAACGGGGCGTCCGGCACGTTCATCGACGAGCAGAACGGCTCGAGCGCGGCCGCCACGGAGCGCACGGCGTACTCGTGCTCCTCGAGGTCCTTGGAGGAGCGGGCGAGCTGCGCCGCGTGCAGCAGGGCGTCGTCGTCCGACATCCCGGCCTCGCGGCGGATGGTGCCCGCGAGCACGCGGGAGGTGACGAGCCCCTTCTCGCTGCGCACCAGGAGCTCGGGGGTGGCGCCGACCATGCCGGAGACGGAGAACGTCCAGCAGGCCTCGTAGCGGTCGGCGAGGCGGCGCAGCAGCCACCGCGGGTCCAGGGGGTGCTCGGTGGTGGCGAGGACGTCGCGCGCCAGCACCACCTTCTCGAGGTCTCCCGACTGGATGCGGGCCACGCCCTCGCGCACGACGGCGGGCCAGTCCGCCGCGGCGACGGCGCCGTCGGCGAAACGGACGCGGCCGGGAGCGGCGACCTCCGTGCGCGGCTCGCGGCGCAGGGCGGCGGTGCCCGGCACGGCGTCGAGGCTCGCGCCGGGGGTGATGGTGGTCATCCAGGTGACGCCGGCACGGCGCCCGACGACGACGCGCGGCACCACGAGCGACCCGTCCGGCCGCGGGTGGCCGGCGTCGTCGCCGTCCTGGTCGTCGAGCTGGCCGGCGTCGTCGAAGGCGAAGGTGCCGAACGCGACGGGCCCCGTGCCGGGCAGGCGCACGTCGTCGCGCACCACGGCCCGCTGGAGGGTGGCCTGCCAGGCGGCCTCGGCGTCGGCGAACCGGCCGGGCCCGAAGGTGTCGAAGCGGAGCGCCTCGCCCCAGCCGACGATGCCGTCGCCGCGCCGCACCCAGCTCAGCGGGCGGGTGTCCGGCAGGAGGTCGACGAGGGCGGTGAGACCGCCGGGAAGGTCGTCGATCCGGGAGGTGCGGACCAGGAGCGCGAGGGGCTCCGTGGCCGGCGCTGTCGCGGGATCGGGGCTGGTGCCGGTGGTCGTGCCCGGGTGGGGGCGCGGCGCCGGCAGGGGCGTGGCGGACATCGGCTCCAGGGTACGCCCGACGGTCCGCCACGCCCCGCTCACGGTGCGCGGCTCAGCCTCGTGTGCTGCACCGACCACTCACCTCGAGGTCGCCTCGCCCTCCCGGCGGTTGGACCGGTTGAGCACGCCGTCGTCGGCGAGGTCCTCGAGCTGCTCGTCGTCGACGGCCTTGCTCGCGGTGCCCTTGACGAAGACCGAGGGGTTCTCGGGCGTGCCGGCCTTGATGTGGTTGAAGAGGATGTTCAGCAGGATCGCCATCAGCGCGGCCGAGCTGATCCCCGAGTGGAAGATGGTGCCGAACCACGTGGGGAACTGGTCGTAGAAGTCGGGCTTCGCGATCGGGATCATGCCGAACGAGATCGACGCCGCCACGATGATGAGGTTCATCGAGTTCTTGTAGTCGACCTTGGCCAGGGTGCGGATGCCCGACGCCGCCACCGACCCGAACAGCACCACGCCGGCGCCGCCGAGCACGGGGGTCGGGACGGCGGCCACGACGCGGCCCAGCACCGGCAGCAGGCCGAGGACCACGAGGATCACGCCGCCGGCCGACACCACGAAGCGTGACTTCACGCCGGTGATCGCGACCAGGCCCACGTTCTGGGCGAACGCGGACTGCGTGAACGAGCCGAAGACCGGCGACACGACGGACGACGCCATGTCGGCGCGCAGGCCGTTCGCGATCCGCTTGCGGTCCACCTTGGTGCCGACGATCTCGCCGACGGCGATGATGTCCGCGGTCGTCTCCGTGAGCGTCACCAGGATGACGATGAGCATCGAGACGATGGCGGCGACCTCGAACGTCGGCGCGCCGAAGCTGAACGGCGTCGGGAACGCGAACACCGGGCCCTCGCCGACGCCGGCGAAGTCCGCCATCCCGAGGGCGAGCGCGATCAGCGTGCCGGCGACGATCGCGATGAGGATCGACAGCCGCGAGACGACGCCGGAACCCACCTTGGACAGCAGGATGACGATCGCGAAGGTGAGGAACGCGAGCCCGATGTTGCTCGTCGAGCCGTAGTCGGGCGCCTCGGCGTTCCCGCCCATCGCCCAGTTCGCCGCCACCGGCATGAGGGTCAGGCCGATCGTCGTGATGACGACGCCGGTGACCACGGGCGGGAAGAACCGGATGATCTGGGCGAAGAACGGCGTGATGAGGAACCCGATCGCCGACGCGACGAGCACCGCGCCGAGGACGGCGGGGATCCCGCCGCCGCCCCCGACGATCGCGACCATGGTCGAGACGCCGGCGAACGACACGCCCTGCACCAGCGGGAGCTGGGAGCCGAAGAACTTGATCCCGACCGTCTGCAGGATCGTCGCCAGGCCGCCCATGAAGAGCGAGGCGGCGATGAGCGTGCCGATCTCCGCCGAGGTGAGCCCGGCGGCGCCGCCCACGATGAGCGGCGGGGCGATGATGCCGCCGTACATCGTCAGGACGTGCTGGAAGCCGTACCCGAACGTCGCGCCGATCGGCAGGCGCTCGTCCTCGGGGCGGGCGGGACCGGTCGCCGCGCGGGTGGTAGCGGACCGTGACATAGCGGACCTCCTCGTTCGCTATCGATGGTCTTCACTCTTCCGGTGTGCGGAAGAAGCCTTCCACTATTCGACCGGCAAGTGTGATCTGTGTCAACCCCTTCCGGGGGTGGATCTGGGACCTTCTGCGGCCTCAGCCCGCGACGAGTCGGCGCGCCGCCTCGCGGTGCTCGGCCAGGAGGGCCGGCAGGTCGAGGCCGACCACCGCGCCGTCGACGACGCGCCACCCGCCGCCGACCATCACCCGGTCGGCGCGGTCCGCGCCGCACAGCAGGAGCGCGGCGACCGGGTCGTGCGAGCCCGAGAAGCGGGGCTCGTCGAGCCGCCACAGCGCGAGGTCGGCCTGCTTGCCGACGGCGAGCACGCCGAGGTCGTCGCGCCCCAGGACGCGCGCGGAGCCGCGCGTGGCCCAGCCCAGGGCGCGTGCGACAGGCACGGAGGCGCCGTACTTGAGCCGCTGCAGGTACAGCGCCTGGCGGGCCTCGGGCATCATCGTCGACGCGTCGTTCGACGCGGAGCCGTCCACGCCGAGGCCCACCGGCGCGCCGGCGTCCTCCAGCTCCAGCACCCGTGCGATCCCGGACGCGAGCCGCATGTTCGACGTCGGGCAGTGCGCCACCCCGGTGCCCGCCGCGCCGAGCCGGGCGATCTCGGCGTCGTCGAAGTGGATGCCGTGGCCCAGCCAGGCCCGGTCGGTGAGCCAGCCGACCGACTCGAGGTAGTCCACCGTGCGCATGCCGAACCGCTCGCGCAGGAAGTCCTCCTCGTCGATCGTCTCCGCCAGGTGGGTGTGCAGGCGCACGTCGTGCCGCTCGGCCAGCTCGGCGGTGTCGCGCATGGTCGAGGGCGTCACCGAGAACGGCGAGCACGGCGCCAGCGCGATCTGCACCCGCGCCCCCTCGCCCCGCTCGTGGTACGTGGAGATCAGTCGCTCGGAGTCGGCCAGGATCGTGTCCGGGTCCTGCACCACGGACTGCGGCGGCAGCCCGCCGTCGTCCGTGCCGAGCGACATCGAGCCGCGCGTCAGCGTGGCGCGCATCCCGAGCTCGCGGACCGCCGCGACCTGGATGTCGATCGCGTCGTCCAGCCCCGCCGGGAACACGTAGTGGTGGTCGGCCGCCGTGGTGCAGCCGGACAGCAGCAGCTCGGTCAGCGCGACCTTCGTCGCGAGCTCGTGAGCGCGGGGCGTGAGGCGCGCCCAGACCGGGTAGAGCGTGGTGAGCCAGGGGAACAGCTCGGCGTCGGCGACCGGCCCCCAGGCGCGCGTGAGGGTCTGGTAGAAGTGATGGTGCGTGTTGATCAGGCCGGGCGTGACCACGTGCTCGGACGCGTCGAACGTCTCGCCGACCGGTGCCGACGGGCTCGCACCCGCCGCGACCAGTTCGGTGATCACGCCGTCCGCGACGACGACGCCGCCGCGGGCGTCGGGCCCGTCGTCGGCGGTGAAGACGGCCAGCGGGTTCTTGATCCAGGTGCTCATCGGTGCCTCCATGGCGGCGGCACCGGGGGAGCGGCGCCGCGTCGCGCCGGCTCAGTGGTCCTGTCTGCCGATCCAGGGAGCGACGGCACCGCGCCGTCCTCTGCCGCGACGGTAGGTGAGCGGCGCTCGGCGCGTCAACGGTGCGTGCGACCATGACGTCCATGTCCCGCGCCAGCCTGGAGAAGAAGCCCGCCGAGGTCGCGTCGATGTTCGACGGGATCGCCGAGCGCTACGACCTCGTCAACGACCTCGTCTCCCTGGGCCAGGACCGGCGGTGGCGCCGCGCGGTGGTGGACGCCGTCGCGGCGGTCCCCGGCGAGCGGGTGCTCGACCTCGCGGCCGGCACCGGCACGTCGAGCGAGCCGTTCGCCGCCGACGGCGCGCTGGTGGTGCCGTCCGACTTCAGCCTCGGCATGCTCGCGGTGGGCAAGGAGCGCCGTCCGGACCTGTCGTTCGTCGCGGGCGACGCCACCCGGCTGCCGTTCGCGGACGGCGCGTTCGACGCGGTGACGATCAGCTTCGGGCTGCGCAACGTGGTGGACACCGACGCCGCCCTGCGCGAGATGCTGCGCGTCGTGCGTCCCGGCGGGCGGGTGGTGATCTGCGAGTTCTCCACGCCCACCTGGGCGCCGTTCCGCACGGTGTACATGGAGTACCTGATGCGCGCGCTGCCGGTGGTGGCGGGCGCCGTGACGCGCGACCGCGGGTCGTACGACTACCTCGCCGAGTCCATCCGGAGCTGGCCCGACCAGGCGGCCCTCGGCCGCCGGATGATCGACGCCGGCTGGGACCGCGTGTCCTACCGCAACCTCACCGGCGGCATCGTCGCCCTGCACCGGGCCGTGCGCCCGGCCTGACCGCGTCGCGCGGTCGCGACCTCGGGCTTTGACGTCCCCGAGGGCCCCGGCGTATCGTCGCTTCGATCCTGAAACGATTCAAAGACGACGTTCGGCACGACGACGTACGCAGGGAAGGCACGGTCGATGACGACACCACACAGCGCGACGCGCCCGACGCAGGGCGGCGGGACCCGCCTGCACGGCTACCGGGCGACCGTCGCGGTCGCGATGTCCAACTACATCGAGGCGGGCTCGATCATCGCGCTCGCCACCAGCCTCACGCTCTGGCAGGAGCACTTCGGGCTGAGCAACCTCGCCGTCGGGCTCGCCGCGGCCCTGAGCGCCAACGCGTTCGGCGCGGCGGTGGGCGCCATGATCGGCGGGCCGCTCGGCGACCGGTACGGGCGCAAGTTCATCTACACCTACGACCTGCTGCTCTACATGCTCGGCACGGCCTTCATCGTGTTCGCCGGGGCGCCGTGGATGCTGTTCGTCGGCATCGTCCTCACCGGCATCGCCGTGGGCGCGGGCGTCCCCGTGGCGTGGACGTACATCGCGGAGGAGGCCCCCGACGACCAGCGTGCCCGGCACGTCGGCACCGCCCAGCTCGCGTGGTCGCTCGGGCCGTTCGTCGGCTTCGTGCTCGCGACGGCGCTGGTCCCGCTCGGCCTGCTGGGCAGCCGCATCATCTTCGCGCACCTGTTCGTCATCGCCTTCGTCACCTGGTGGGTGCGGCGCGGGCTCGCCGAGTCCGACGTCTGGAAGCAGTCGAACGCCAAGCAGGTCGCCCTCGGCCGCAAGCGGCGCGGCTTCCGCGAGCTGATCTCGCACCCGCAGAACGTCAAGGCGCTGCTGTTCCTCGTCGGCGTCTACGCCCTGTGGAACACGGTGGCGGGTCAGGCGGGCATCTTCATGCCCCGCGTCTACCAGACCGCGGGCGTCGAGAGCGCCGTCGCGCAGAACCTGCTGCAGGTGCTGGTGTGGGGCCTGACGTCGGCCGCCACCTTCTGGGGCTTCATGAGGTACGGCGACCGGGTGAGCCGCCGCCTGCTCTACGGCATCGGCGCGGTCATGGCCGTCGCCGCGTGGATGATCCTTGCGTTCGTCCCGCACGTCTCGATGCCCCTGCTCATCGCGTACGCCGTCCTGTGGGGCGTGTCCGCCGGCATCGGCGCGCAGGCGTTCTACGCGCTGTGGACCGCCGAGCTGTTCGCCACGGCGTACCGCGCGTCGGCGCAGGGCGTGCTGTTCTTCGTCGCCCGCATCGCGGTGGGCCTGCTCAGCTACCTGTTCCCGACGATGCTCGCCGAGCGGGGTGTGCCGTTCGTCGGCGGCATCATGGTCGCGCTCCTGGTCGCCTCGCTCGTCATCGGCGTCGTGTGGACCCCCGACACCGCCGGCAAGAGCCTCAAGGAGATCGAGCAGGAGCGCTACGGCGCCGACCTCGACGACGCGGAGGTCTCGGGCGTCCGCTGACGCCGTCGCAGGGATCCGTTCGGCAGCGGGTGGATCAGCTCGGCACGTGGCGGTGCCGAGCTGATCCACCCGCTGCCGAACAGATCGTGGTCAGCTGCCGGCCGTGCGGTCCTTGAGCGTGCTGCCCTGCTCCTTGGCGAACTCGGTCACGCTGCTCGTGACGTCCGAGACCTTGGCCTGCACGCGCGGGTCGTTCCAGGTCTCCGTCGCCCAGTCCTTGGCCTTGTCCAGCTGCTGCCGGCCCCTCTCGGTGCCGAGCAGGTAGCCGAGCGCCGCGCCGACGACGAATGCCGGTCCTGCCTTCATGTGTCGCGCCTCCTCGTAGGTCGTGCCGATGGTGTTGCTGCCGGTCGTGGTCGTGGGTCGTGCGCACGACCGTAGGCACGCCTGCCGTCGTACGCACCCCGCGACATGCCGACCGCGGCACCCTGCCGGACCTGCGGGGACGCGGGCCGGTGCGCCTGCGGCGCGCCTCCCGGGCGCAAGGAAGGTTTACCTTCCTACACAGCGCCGCCCGATCGTGACTAGAGTGCTCGCAAGAGTTGTGATCAGGTTCACAAGTCCGCCCCGGCACCGTCGCCGGGGCGCTTCGAGGGATCGAGGTGAGCACGTGCGGTCAGGTCGCGTCGACGACGCCGACGTCATCGTCGTGGGCGCCGGCCCGGCCGGTTCGTCCACGGCCCACTGGTGCGCCGCCGCGGGCCTCGACGTGCTCCTGCTCGACAAGGCCTCCTTCCCCCGCGACAAGGTGTGCGGCGACGGGCTGACTCCCCGTGCCGTCGGCGAGCTGGCCCGCATGGGGCTCGGCACCCGCGAGGACGACGGCTGGATCCGCAACGAGGGCCTGCGCGTGGTCGCGGGCGCCCGGTCGTGGGAGCTGCCCTGGCCCGACCTCGACTCGTACCCCGGCTACGGCATGGCCCGCGCGCGGACGTCGCTCGACCACCGGCTCGCGCAGCACGCGCAGGCGAGCGGCGCCAAGCTGCTCGAGCGCACAAAGGTGACCGGCCCCGTCCTCGACGAGCGCGACGGTCGCGTCGTGGGCGTGCGGGCGCAGGCCCTCGACGGCCGCGGTCGCGCCGACGGCGCCGAGACGACCTACCGGGCGCCCGTCGTGGTCGCCGCCGACGGCGTCTCCTCCCGCTTCGCCACCGGCCTCGGCATCGCCCGCCGCGACGACCGACCGCTCGGCACGGCGGTGCGCACGTACTTCCGCACCGAGGGCACGTCGCGGCACGAGGACGCGTGGATGGAGTCGCACCTCGAGCTGTGGGACGGCGCCCCGGGGGCGTCGAACCTGCTGCCGGGCTACGGCTGGATCTTCGCGCTGGGCGACGGCACCGCGAACGTCGGACTCGGCTCGGTGAGCTCCACGCCCGCCCGCCAGTCCGCCCACGGGCACGACTACAAGGGCCTGATGCAGGCCTGGATGCGCAACGCCCCCGCGGAGTGGGGGTTCACCCCCGAGAACCAGGTGGGGCCGATCCGCGGGGCCGCGCTGCCGATGGGCTTCAACCGCACGCCCCTGTACCGCGACGGCGCGGTGCTCGTGGGCGACGCGGCCGGCATGGTCAGCCCGTTCAACGGCGAGGGCATCGCCTACGCCCTGCAGGCGGGCCGCGTCGCGGCCGACGCGATCGCCCAGGCGCGCACCCGCACCACGGACGACGCGCGCGAGCGGACGCTCGCCTCCTACGGGGACCGCATGCGGGCCGACCTGGGCGGCTACTACACGCTGGGCCGCTGGTTCGTGCGGCTCATCGAGCACCCGCAGATCATGCGGATCTGCGTGCGGTACGGGCTGCCGCGGCCGGTGGTCATGCGGTTCGTGCTCAAGCTGCTGTCCGACTGCTACGAGCCGCGCGGCGGTGACTGGGTGGACCGGGTCATCGCGGGGCTCACGAGGGTGGTCCCGGCGGCATGAGCGCACACGAGCACAAGGGAGTGGTCGAGATGCACGAGGTCGACGAGCGCGCGGCCGTGCGGACGGGGGTCCTGCGATGACGAACCCGTACGTGCCGGTCCTCATGCTCATGGGCGTAGCCCTGGTGCTCGCCGTGGGCGGCGTGGCGGCGAGCGCCGTCATCGGGCCCAAGCGCTACAACCGGGCCAAGCTCGACGCGTACGAGTGCGGCATCGAGCCGACGCCGCACGCGGTCGGCGGTGGGCGGCTGCCGGTCAAGTACTACCTGGTGGCGATGACGTTCATCGTCTTCGACATCGAGGTCGTCTTCCTCTACCCGTGGGCGGTGGACTTCGCCGTGCTGGCCGGCTTCGGCCTCGTCGCGATGCTCACGTTCCTCGCCCTCATCACCGTCCCCTTCGTCTACGAGTGGCGGCGCGGGGGCCTCACCTGGGTCTAGGCCCGCACGCACGACCAGCACGACCAGCACCACCCAGCACCACCCAGCACGACACGGCACAACGGACGGCATCGGCGCCGAGGATCCTCACGCCGATGTTCACGAAGGGGAGGGGTCATGGGCCTGGAAGAGGCTCCGTCGGGCTTCCTGCTGACGACGATCGAGGACCTGGCGGGCTACCTGCGCAAGGCGTCCGTCTGGCCGGTGACGTTCGGGCTGGCGTGCTGCGCCATCGAGATGATGGCGGCCGGCGCGTCGCGGTTCGACCTGTCGCGGTTCGGCATGGAGGTCTTCCGGGCCTCGCCGCGTCAGGCGGACCTCATGATCGTGGCGGGCCGGGTGAGCCAGAAGATGGCGCCCGTCGTGCGGCAGGTCTACGACCAGATGAGCGAGCCCAAGTGGGTGCTGTCGATGGGCGTGTGCGCGTCCAGCGGCGGCATGTTCAACAACTACGCGATCGTGCAGGGCGTCGACCACATCGTGCCGGTCGACGTCTACCTGCCCGGCTGCCCGCCGCGCCCGGAGATGCTCATCAACGCGATCCTCGCGCTGCACCAGCACATCCAGGACTCGCCGCTGGGCGTGAACCGCAGGGAGGCGGCCGCGGCCGCCGAGGCGGCGGCGCTCGAGGCCACCCCGACGTTCGAGCTCAAGGGGCTGCTGCGATGACCGGCGAGCTCGTCCCCGAGGGCGCCCCGGACGCCCGCCGGCCGGAGGTCGTCGAGGTGCGGCACGGCATGTTCGGCGTCCGCGGCTCCGGCGACACCTCCGGGTACGGCGGCCTGGTGCAGCCGGTCGCGATGCCCGCCGCCGCCACGAGGCCGTACGGCGGCTGGTTCGACGAGGCCGTGGACGTGCTGGCCGAGGTGCTCGGCGAGGCGGGGGTCGCGTTCGACGCCGCGGTGGAGCGCGTGGCCGTCGACCCGCACACCGACCCGCCGAGCCCCCACGCCGAGCTCACGCTGAACGTGGCGCGCGAGCACCTGCTGGCCGTCTGCCGGGCGCTGCGCGACGACCAGGACCTGCGGTTCGAGCTCAGCCTCGGGGTCTCGGGCGTGCACTACCCCGACGACGCCGGGCGCGAGCTGCACGCCGTCTACCACCTCACCTCGGTGACGCACGGCCGCCGCGTGCGGCTCGAGGTGTCAGTGCCCGACGCCGACCCGCACGTCCCGTCCACCACGTCGCTGTACCCCACCAACGACTGGCACGAGCGCGAGACCTGGGACTTCTTCGGGATCGTCTTCGACGACCACCCCGGACTGGCGCGCATCGAGATGCCCGACGACTGGCCGGGCCACCCGCAGCGCAAGGACTACCCGCTCGGCGGCATCCCCGTGGAGTACAAGGGCGCCACGGTGCCGCCGCCGGACACGAGGAGGTCTTACTCGTGAGCACTGGAACCTTCAGCGCCACCCGCCCGCCCACCGCCGACGAGTTCGACCCGGGGATCCCCGGGTTCGAGGCGTCGGGGGGCGACTGGGACGAGATCGCCCGCGAGGCCGTGGGCGAGGAGCGCATCGTCGTAAACATGGGCCCCCAGCACCCGTCGACGCACGGGGTGCTGCGCCTCATGCTGGAGATCGACGGGGAGACGGTCACCGAGGCCCGCTGCGGCATCGGCTACCTGCACACCGGCATCGAGAAGAACATGGAGTTCCGCACCTGGACGCAGGGCACCACGTTCTGCACCCGGATGGACTACCTGGCGCCGCTCTTCCAGGAGACGGCGTACTGCCTCGCCACCGAGAAGCTGCTCGGCATCACCGACGACGTGCCGGAGCGGGCGTCGATCATCCGCGTGCTGATGATGGAGCTCAACCGGGTGGCGTCCCACCTCGTCTGCCTGGGCACGGGCGGCAACGAGATGGGCGCGACGACGGTCATGACGATCGGCTTCACCGCCCGTGAGGAGATCCTGCGGCTGTTCGAGGCGGTCACCGGGCTGCGGATGAACCACGCGTACGTGCGGCCGGGCGGCGTCGCGCAGGACGTGCCGGACGGCTTCGAGGACCAGGTGCGGGCGGCGCTGCCGAAGATCCGCCACTACCTCGGCCAGCTCGGCGACCTCATGCTCGCCAACCCGATCTTCAAGGCGCGCCTCACCGACGTCGGCGTCCTCAACCTCGCCGGCTGCATGGCGCTGGGCGTCACCGGCCCGGTGCTGCGCTCCACGGGGCTGCCGTACGACGTGCGCAAGGCCTTCCCGTACTGCGGGTACGAGACGTACGACTTCGACGTGCCGACCTCGACCGACGCGGACTGCTACTCCCGCGTGGTGCTGCGGATCGAGGAGTGCTACCAGTCGCTGCGCATCGTGGAGCAGGCGCTCACCCGGCTCGAGGCGACCTCGGGGGCGCCGGTCATGGTGGCGGACAAGAAGATCGCGTGGCCGGCGCAGCTCGCGGTCGGCGGCGACGGTCAGGGCAACTCGCTCGACCACATCCGCCAGATCATGGGTACCTCGATGGAGGCCCTGATCCACCACTTCAAGCTCGTCACGGAGGGCTTCCGGGTGCCGGCCGGGCAGGTGTGGCAGACCGTCGAGCACCCGCGCGGCGAGCTGGGCGTGCACGCGGTGTCCGACGGCGGCACCAAGCCGTACCGGGCGCACTTCCGCGACCCGTCGTTCAACAACCTCCAGGCCGTGTCGGTGATGTGCGAGGGCGGCCAGGTGGCCGACGTCGTCGTGGCCGTCGCGTCCCTGGACCCCGTGCTGGGAGGGGTCGACCGATGACGGCAGAACCCACGAGCGCCCGTTCGGCCACGCGGTACGACGCCGACACGCTCGCGTCGCTGGCGGCCGACGCCGCCGCGATCAAGGCGCGCTACCCCGACCCGCGCTCCGGCCTGCTGCCGATGCTGCACCTGGTGCAGTCGGTGGACGGGTACGTGAGCCGCGACGGCATCCTGTTCTGCGCCGAGCAGCTCGGGATGACGCCCGCCGAGGTGAGCGCCGTCGCGACCTTCTACACCCAGTACAAGCGGCACCCCAACGGCACCTACACGGTGGGCGTGTGCACGAACACGCTGTGCGCGGTGATGGGGGGTGACGCGATCTTCGACGAGCTGAGCGAGCACCTCGGCGTCGGGCACGACGAGACCACCGACGACGGCGCGATCACGCTCGAGCGCGTCGAGTGCAACGCCGCCTGCGACTACGCGCCGGTCGTGATGGTCAACTGGGAGTTCTTCGACAACCAGACGCCGGAGTCCGCCACGGACCTCGCCGACCGCCTGCGGGCGGGCGAGCAGGTGGCGCCCACGCGCGGCGCGTCCTCGGTGTGCGGCTTCAAGCAGATGAGCCGCGTGCTCGCGGGGTTCACCGACGGCCGCGCGGACGAGGGCGTGGGCGCGGGGGAGCCGACGCTCGCCGGGCTGCGGCTGGCGCGCGCCGCGGCCGCCGTCGACGGCGGGGAGCCGTCCGGCGGGCCCGCCGCGTCGCCCGACGGTGAGTCCGCGGCGTCGTCCGCCGAGGTGCCGCCGGAGACCGGGACGGCGCAGTCCAGCGCGGAGCGCAAGCCCACGACCGAGGACGATGTCGAGCCGAAGGGTGGCAGCGATGACTGACCTCATGCCGGTGCTCACGGACACGTGGGACGCCGACCGGTCGTGGAAGCTCGCGTCGTACGAGGCCGCCGGCGGGTACGCGGGGCTGCGCAAGGCCCTGGCGACGGAGCCCGCCGACCTCGTGCAGACGGTCAAGGACTCGGGGCTGCGCGGCCGCGGCGGCGCCGGCTTCCCGACCGGCATGAAGTGGGGCTTCCTGCCTCCGCCGGACGGCGGCCCGCGCTACCTCGTGGTCAACGCGGACGAGTCCGAGCCGGGCACGTGCAAGGACATCCCCCTGATGCTGGCGAGCCCCCAGCACCTGGTGGAGGGCATCGCGATCACGAGCTACGCGATCGGCTGCCGCCACGCGTTCGTGTACGTGCGCGGGGAGGTGCTGCACGTGTACCGGCGGCTGCTGGCCGCGGTGCAGGAGGCGTACGACGCCGGGTACCTCGGCAAGGACGTGCTCGGCTCCGGCTTCGACCTGGACGTCACCGTGCACGCGGGCGCCGGCGCCTACATCTGCGGCGAGGAGACGGCGCTGCTCGACTCGCTCGAGGGCAAGCGCGGCCAGCCGCGGCTCAAGCCGCCGTTCCCCGCGGTCGCGGGCCTGTACGCGCGGCCCACGGTGGTGAACAACGTGGAGTCCATCGCGTCCGTGCCGGGCATCGTGGCGCGCGGCGCGGACTGGTTCGCCGGCATGGGCACCGAGAAGTCGCAGGGGCACGGCCTGTTCTCCCTGTCCGGGCACGTGACCCGGCCGGGCCAGTACGAGGCGCCGCTCGGCATCACGCTGCGCGAGCTGCTCGACCTCGCCGGCGGGATGCGGGCCGGGCACGAGCTGAAGTTCTGGACTCCGGGCGGGTCGTCGACGCCGCTGTTCACCGCCGACCACCTCGACACCCCCCTCGACTACGAGTCGGTGGGCGCGGCGGGCTCGATGCTCGGCACCCGCGCGCTCCAGCTCTTCGACGACACGACGTGCGTGGTCCGCGCGGTCAGCCGGTGGACCGACTTCTACGCGCACGAGTCGTGCGGCAAGTGCACTCCGTGCCGCGAGGGCACCTACTGGCTCAAGCAGGTGCTCCACCGCATCGAGGCGGGGCAGGGCGAGGAGCGCGACGTCGACCTGCTGCTCGACCTGTGCGACAACATCCTCGGCCGCGCGTTCTGCGCGCTCGGCGACGGCGCGACGTCGCCGGTGACGTCGAGCATCCAGCTCTTCCGCGACGAGTACGAGGCGCACCTCACCGGCCGCGGGTGCCCCTTCGACCCGAGCGCCAGCGCGCTGTTCCCGTACACCCCCAAGCAGACGCCGGCGCTCGCCGGGGCGGGAGGTCACTGATGACGGCGACCACGGACAAGTCGACGGCGGCCGCGCCTCCGGTGGAGACGGTCACGCTCACCATCGACGAGGTCGAGGTGACCGTGCCGAAGGGCACGCTGATCATCCGCGCGGCCGAGCAGGTGGGCATCCAGATCCCGCGGTTCTGCGACCACCCGCTGCTCGAGCCCGCCGGCGCGTGCCGGCAGTGCCTGGTCGAGGTCGCGATGCCCGACCGCGAGGGCAACGTGCGGCCCATGCCGAAGCCGCAGGCCTCGTGCACGATGACGGTCACGCCCGGCATGGTCGTCAAGACCCAGCGCACGTCGCCGGTCGCGGACAAGGCGCAGCACGGTGTCATGGAGCTGCTGCTCATGAACCACCCGCTGGACTGCCCGGTGTGCGACAAGGGCGGCGAGTGCCCCCTGCAGAACCAGGCGATGACCAACGGGCGCGCGGAGACACGGTTCGAGGACGTCAAGCGGACCTTCCCCAAGCCCATCGCGGTGTCCACCGAGATCCTGCTGGACCGGGAGCGCTGCGTGCTGTGCCAGCGCTGCACCCGGTTCAGCGACGAGATCGCGGGCGACGCGTTCATCGCGCTGCAGGAGCGCGGCGCGCACCAGCAGATCGGCCGGTTCGACGAGACGGTGCTGGACTTCACGCCCCCGCCCGGCGAGCCCGCCGAGGCGACGTTCGGGTCCGCCGCGGCCACGGCCGGCGGGCAGCCCTTCGCGTCGTACTTCTCCGGCAACACCGTGCAGATCTGCCCGGTGGGCGCGCTCACGGGCGCGGCCTACCGGTTCCGGTCCCGGCCCTTCGACCTGGTGTCGACGCCGGGGATCTCCGAGCACGACTCGTGCGGCTCGGCGATCCGCGTCGACCACCGGCGCGGCGTGGTGCTGCGCCGGCTGTCGGGGGAGGACCCGGCGGTCAACGAGGAGTGGATCACCGACAAGGACCGCTTCGCGTTCACGTGGCAGGCGGCGCCCGACCGGCTCACGGTCCCGCTGGTGCGGGACCGGGTGCTCGGCCAGGACGGCGCCGTCGTGTCCCGCGGCGAGCTGCGCCCCGCGTCGTGGGTCGAGGCGCTCGAGCTGGCGGCCGAGGGCCTGGCCGCGGCCCGCGCGGCCGGCGGGGTCGGGGTGCTGCCCGGCGGCCGGCTGACCGTCGAGGACGCGTTCGCCTGGTCGCGCTTCGCGCGCACCGTGCTCGGCACCGACGACGTCGACCAGCGGGCCCGCGTGGGCTCGGCGGAGGAGACGGCGTTCCTGGGCCACGCGGTGGCGGGCACCGGCATCGGCGTGACGTTCGGCGACGTCGAGGCCGCACCGGCCGTGCTGCTGGCCGGCCTGGAGGCCGAGGAGGAGGCGGGCGTCACCTTCCTGCGGCTGCGCAAGGGGGTGCGCAAGCACGGCACGACGGTGTGGTCGATCGCCCCGTTCGCGAGCCGCGGCCTCGCCCGGCTGGACGGCGAGCTGCTGCCCGCCGCCCCCGGCACCGAGGCGGAGTGGCTGGGCATCCTCGCCACCCGGGCGGGCGGCGGTCTGGTGCCCGCGGACTCGGACGCGGGCACGCTGGGCGCCGTCGCCGACGGCCTCGCGACGCCCGGCGCGCTCATCCTCGTGGGCGAGCGGCTCGCGTCGGCGCCCGGCGCCTACGGGGCGGTCCTGCGGCTCGCGGAGGTCACCGGCGCCCGTGTCGCCTGGGTCCCGCGCCGCGCGGGGGAGCGCGGCGGCCTCGAGGCGGGCCTCCTGCCGGGACTGCTGCCCGGCGGACGCCCGCTGACCGACGCCGCGGCCCGTGCCGAGGTGGCCGCGGCCTGGGGCGTCGACGCCGACGCGCTGCCGGCCGCCCCGGGGCGCGACGTCGCGGAGATCCTCGACGCCCTCTCGGTCGGCCAGCTCGGCGGCGCCCTCGTCGGTGGCGTCGAGCTCGCCGACCTGCCCGACCCGGCGCACGCCCGTCGGGCGCTCGGCGCGGCGGGCTTCGTGGTCTCGCTCGAGGTCCGGAGGACCGAAGCAGTCGAGCTCGCTGACGTCGTGCTTCCTGTTGCTCCTCCCGTCGAGAGGGCGGGGTCGTACTGGAACTGGGAGGGCCGCGTCCGCGCGTTCGGCCAGGCGCTGGAGTCCGCCGCGCTGCCCGACCACCGGGTGCTCGACGCGTTGGCCGCGCAGGCGGGCGTCGCGCTCGGCGCGGCGACGCCGCTCGACGCGCACCGGGCGATCGCGGCCCTGCCCGCGTGGGGCGGCACCCGCGTGCCGGCCCCGCAGGCCGAGCCGGTCGAGCCGCCCGTGGTGCCGGCCGGGTCCGCCGTGCTGGCGAGCTGGCACCTGCTGCTCGACGACGGGGCCCTGCAGGACGGCGAGCAGTTCCTCGCCGGCACGGCCAAGCGGCCCGTCGCGCGGATGTCGGCGGCCACGGCGGCCGCCGTCGACGTGTACGACGGCGACCGGGTGACCGTGGCCACCGACCGCGGGACGGTGACGGTGCCGGTCGCGATCACGGAGATGGTCGACCACGTCGTGTGGCTGCCGCTCGCGTCGCGCGGGTGCCGGGTGCACGACACGCTCGGCGCCGCGCCGGGCGACCTGGTACGCATCGGACCGCCGGAGGCGGTCGCCGCCGGCGGGGTCCCAGGCTCGACCGACGAGAAGGCACAGGGAGGGGCCGCATGATCCCCGGGGTCGCGTCCGACTTCAGCAACGACTGGCTGTGGGTGTCGCTGATCAAGGCGGTGCTCATCGTCGTCTTCCTCCTGACCAGCGTGCTCTTCGCCATCTGGTTCGAGCGCAAGGTCGTGGCGCGCATGCAGGTGCGCCCCGGCCCCAACTGGCACGGCCCGTTCGGCCTGCTGCAGTCGCTCGCGGACGCGATGAAGCTGCTGCTCAAGGAGGACGTGAACGTCACCCGGGCGGACCGGATCGTGTACCTGCTGGCACCGATGATCTCGGTGTTCTGCGCGCTGCTGGTGTTCGCGGTCATCCCGTTCGGGCCCGAGGTGACGATCCCGTTCACCGACTACACGACGCCGGCCCAGCTGACCGACTTCCCGGTGGCGGTCCTGTACGTGCTGGCCTGCGCGTCGATGGGCGTCTACGGCATCGTGCTGGGCGGCTGGTCGTCGGGCTCCACCTACCCGCTCCTCGGGTCCGTGCGGTCCACCGCCCAGGTGATCTCGTACGAGCTCGCCATGGGGCTCTCGCTGGTCAGCGTGTTCATCATGGCCGGCTCGATGTCGACCTCGCAGATCGTGGCGTCGCAGACCAGCATCTGGTGGTTCCTGCCGCTGCTGCCCGCGTTCGTCGTCTACGTCATCTCGATGATCGGCGAGACCAACCGGCTCCCGTTCGACCTGCCGGAGGCCGAGGGCGAGCTCGTCTCCGGCTACATGACCGAGTACAGCTCGATGAAGTTCGCCTGGTTCTTCCTGGCGGAGTACATCAACATGCTCAACGTCTCCGCCGTCGCCACCACCCTGTTCCTCGGCGGCTGGCGGGCGCCGTGGCCGCTGTCGGCGATCAACGACGGGATGTTCAACACCGGCTGGTGGCCGGTGCTGTGGTTCCTGGTCAAGCTCTGGCTGGTCATGTTCGTGTTCGTCTGGGTGCGCGGCACGCTGCTCCGCCTCCGCTACGACCAGTTCATGTCGTTCGGCTGGAAGGTGCTCATCCCGGTCGCGCTGGTGTGGGTCGTGGTGCTGAGCGTGTTCCAGTACCTCGGCCTCGCGGGCGTCACCCGCACCCAGCTCATCACCGGCGTCGCGGTCGCGGCGGTGGTCGTCATCGGCCTCCTGTGGCTCTGGCCCGACCGGAAGGCGAAGGCCGCCGACGGCGCCGGTCCACCGGGCGGCTCTCGCCGTCCGGCCGGGGACTTCGACGCCTTCGCCGACGGCTTCCCCGTGCCGCCGCTCCCGGGCCAGGCCCTGCCGCCGTCGCCCCGCGCGCGCCGGCACGTGATGCAGGCCGCCGACGTCCCGGGCGCGTCCGCCGCCCCCGACCCCGCCGTCGACCGATCCGAGGAGACGCGATGACCGACAAGCCGTACGAGCCGCTGCGCCCGTCCAAGGGGCCGCTCGGGGAGCTGTTCGCCCCGGTGGCCGGGTTCGGCGTGACGTTCTCGTCGATGTTCCGGCCCACGGTGACGGAGCAGTACCCCCGCAAGAAGACGGCGCCGCAGCGCCGGTACCACGGCCGTCACCAGCTCAACCGCTACGCCGACGGCCTGGAGAAGTGCATCGGCTGCGAGCTGTGCGCGTGGGCGTGCCCGGCGGACGCGATCTACGTGGAGGGGGCGGACAACGCCGAGCTGCCCGACGGCGCGCACCTGTCGCCCGGCGAGCGCTACGGCCGCGTCTACCAGATCAACTACCTGCGCTGCATCTTCTGCGGGCTGTGCATCGAGGCGTGCCCCACGCGGGCGCTCACGATGACCAACGACTACGAGCTCGCGGGCCCCGACCGCGCCGGGATGATCTACGAGAAGCAGGATCTCCTCGCCCCGCTCGCCGAGGGGATGCTCGCCGCGCCGCACCCGATGGTCGAGGGGACGACGGACACCGAGTACTACCGCGGCGAGGTCACCGCGCCGACGGCGCAGCAGGTCGACTGGGTGCGCGAGCACCGGCCCGACGACCCGACCCTGGACGCCGCCGCCCGCGTGGTGCACGGGGACGCGCCGCCCCCGACCCCACGTCGGCACCGGCTGCGCGGCAGCGCCACCAAGGCCGCCGTCGCGACCCGGCAGGCCGCCGAGGGCGGTCATGTCGCGACGCTGCCCACCCCCGACCTCACGGACGGCCGGCCGTGACCGCGTCGGGCGCGGAGGCCGCGCTGTTCTGGGTGCTCGCCCCGCTCATGGTGCTCGCCGCGCTCGGGCTGCTGTTCGCCCGCAAGGCCGTGCACGCCGCGGTGTGCGTGATGTTCGTGATGGTCGGGCTGGCCATCTTCTACGTGGCGCAGGAGGCGCCGTTCCTCGGCGTCGTGCAGGTGGTCGTCTACACCGGCGCCGTGATGATGCTCTTCCTGTTCGTGCTCATGCTGGTGGGCGTCGACTCCGCGGACTCGCTGACCGAGACCATCAAGGGCCAGCGCGGGCTGGGCGTGCTGCTCGGCCTCGGGCTGGTCGTCGTGCTGCTCGGCGTGGTCGCGCAGGCGACGTTCCCGCCCGCCGTCGGCCTGGCTGCGAGCGAGGAGCTCACCAACCCGGTGGCACTGGCCCGGGTGCTGCTGGGCGACTACGTCCTCGCGATGGAGGTGGTCGGCGTCCTGCTGGTCACCGCCGCGCTGGCCGGCCTGGTGCTCACGCACCGCCGCCGGCTCAGCGTGCGGCCCACGCAGCGCGTCCTCGCGCAAGCTCGCGTCGCCGCCCTGCCGCACGGCAGCACGCTCACGCCGCTGCCCGCGCCCGGCGTCTACGCGCAGAACAACGCCATGGACACGCCGGCGCTCGGACCCGACGGCGAGCCGCTGCCGCACTCCGTGCCGCGCGTGCTGCGCATCCGCGGGCAGGAGCGGTCGGCGACGGCGGTGCTCGCCGAGGAGGAGACGCTCGTGGCGCGCGACGACCTGCGCCTCCTCGGCGTCGGCCCCGCGGCGGACACGACGGTCGAGCAGACCGGCGACCCGGTCGCGACGGGCGCGACCGACGAGGGCTCCGGCGACGACGACGGGGAGGTGCGCTGATGGAGATCACGAACTACCTGGGGCTGGCCGCGATCCTGTTCGCGATCGGTGCGACGACGGTGCTGCTGCGGCGCAACGCCATCGTGGTGTTCATGGGCGTGGAGCTCATGCTCAACGCCACCAACCTCGCGTTCGTGACGTTCGCGCGCATCCACGGCGACGTGACGGGCCAGGTGCTCGCGTTCTTCGTCATGGTGGTCGCCGCGGCCGAGGTCGTGGTGGGCCTCGCGATCATCATCACGATCTTCCGTTCCCGTAGGTCGGCCTCGGTCGACGACGTCAACCTGCTGCACAGCTGAGAGGCGACCTGTGGACACGCAGACGACGATGCAGACTCTCTCCCTCGCCCCCTGGCTGGTCGCGACCCCGATGATCGGCGCCCTCGTGCTGCTGGTCGCCGGTCGGCGCACCGACCGGTGGGGGCACTGGCTGGGCGTGCTGGCCAGCGCGGCGACGTTCGTCGTCGGGCTGGTGATCCTGCTCGACATGCTCGGCACCCCCGCCGACCAGCGGGTGGGCACCCACACCGTGGGCACCTGGATCGACTCGGGGCCCCTGCACGTGGACCTCGGGTTCCAGGTGGACCCGCTGTCGATGACGTTCGTGATGCTCGTGACGTTCGTCGGCACGCTGATCCACGTGTACTCGGTGGCGTACATGGGCCACGACGTCGACCGGCGCCGCTTCTTCGGGTACCTCAACCTCTTCGTCGCGGCGATGCTGCTGCTGGTGCTCGCCGACTCCTACCTGCTGCTCTTCGTCGGCTGGGAGGGCGTGGGCCTGGCGTCGTTCCTGCTCATCGGGTTCTGGGACGGCAAGCGGGAGAACGCGGTCGCGGGCAAGAAGGCGTTCGTCATGAACCGCGTCGGCGACATGGGGCTCATCGTCGCGATGATGCTGCTGCTCGCGACCTTCGGTTCGCTGAGCTTCGGCACGGTGCTGCCGGCGGCCGGCGAGGGGGCGACGGCGGCCGGTCAGGGCGTCATGACGGCGATCGGCCTCATGCTCCTGCTGGCGGCGTGCGGCAAGTCGGCGCAGCTGCCGCTGCAGGCGTGGCTCGGGGACGCGATGGCCGGCCCGACGCCGGTGTCCGCGCTGATCCACGCGGCGACGATGGTGACCGCCGGGGTGTACCTGCTGGTGCGCTCGGGCCCGATCCTCGAGGCGGCGCCGGACGCGCAGCTCGTCGTCGCGATCGTCGGCGTGCTGACCCTGCTGTTCGGGGCGATCGTCGGTACCGCGAAGGACGACATCAAGAAGGCGCTCGCGGCGTCGACGATGTCGCAGATCGGCTACATGATGCTCGCCGCCGGCCTGGGGCCGGTCGGGTACGCGTTCGCGATCTTCCACCTGCTCACGCACGGCTTCTTCAAGGCGGGGCTGTTCCTCGGCGCCGGGTCCGTGATGCACGCGATGGACGACGACGTGAACATGCGGCGCTTCGGCGGGCTGTCCCGCCTGCTGCCCGTCACGGCCATCACCATGGGCCTGGGCTGGCTCGCCATCCTCGGGGTGCCGCCGTTCTCGGGGTTCTGGTCGAAGGACAAGATCATCGAGGCGGCGTTCGTCGGCGAGGGCTGGCGCCCGTGGGTCTTCGGCATGGCGGCGCTGCTGGGCGCCGGGATCACGGCGTACTACATGTCCCGGCTGTTCTTCATGACGTTCCTGGGGCGGCGCCGCTGGAGCGACGGCGGGCCCGGCGACGACGGTGCGCCCGTGCGGCACCCGCACGAGTCCCCGCGCCTCATGACCTGGCCGATGATCGTGCTGGCCGTGGGGTCGGTGGCCCTCGGCGGGATCCTGGCGATGGGCGACCGGTTCGTCACGTGGCTCGAGCCGGTCACCGGGCACGCCGAGCACCACGATCCGGTGCTCCCGGTGGGGCTGCTCATCGCGCTCACGCTGCTGCTCGTGGCGCTCGGCATCGTGCTGGCCTGGCGCCAGTACGTGGTCGCCGCGGTGCCGGTCGAGCCGCCTCCGGCGCCCGCCGTCGTGCGGGCGGCGCGGGTCGACCTGTACCAGGACGCCGTCAACGAGTCGCTGGTCATGCGGCCGGGGCAGTACCTCACCCGGGCGCTCGTGTACTCGGACCGCACGGCCGTCGACGGCGGCTGGCTGGGCCTGGCCGGCGGCATCGGGCGCCTCGGCTCCCGGCTGAGGCGGATGCAGAACGGCTACGTGCGGTCGTACGCGGCGACGATGCTCGGCGGCCTCGGCGTCGTCGGGCTGGTCGTCTGGGTCCTGGCGAGCTGAGCGGGGTGGCGGGAGCGATGGCGATGACGCCGAACACGACGCCGAACACGACGCCGGACACGGTGTCGACGACGAAGGACGGGGAAGCATGACGATGTCCGCAGGGTTCCCCTGGCTCACGGTCCTCATCGTGTGGCCGCTGGTGGCCGCGGCCGCGACGGCCCTCACGGGCGTGGGCCGGGGCCGCCCGGCCGCCGGCCCGGTCACCGGGGGCAGGTTCGGTGCGGGCGCCGCTCGCACGGTCGCCCTGGTCGGCGCGCTGGTGGAGGTCCTCCTGCTGGTCGGGGCCTTCGCGGCCTTCGACACCGGCGACGCGGGGACCCACCAGCTCACCGAGACGTACTCCTGGATCCCGCCGATCGGCGCCAGCTATGCCGTCGGCGTCGACGGCGTGGGGCTGCTGCTGGTCGCGCTGTCGGTGGGCCTGGTGCCCCTGGTGATCCTCGCGGCCTGGCGAGAGCAGGGCGGCGACCACGTGCGGCTGCGCCGCTACCTCGCCACCGTGCTGCTGCTCGAGGCGTTCATGGTGACGGTCTTCGTCGCCCGCGACGTGTTCCTCTTCTACGTGGTGTTCGAGGCCATGCTCATCCCGGCGTACTTCCTCATCGGCGGGTTCGGGCAGGGGCCGCAGCGCCGGTACGCGGCGGTGAAGTTCCTGCTGTTCTCGCTGGCCGGCGGCCTCGTGATGCTGGTGGGCGTCATCGCGCTCTACCTGCAGGTGCCGGCCGCGGACCGCGGCCCGCAGACGTTCCTCACCGACAACCTCACGGGGCTGACGCTCGACCCGACGGCCGAGAAGCTCATGTTCTGCGCCTTCTTCCTCGCGTTCGCGATCAAGGCGCCGATGTTCCCCGTGCACTCGTGGCTGCCCGACGTCACGCAGCACTCGACGCCCGGCACCTCGACGCTCCTCATCTGCGTGCTCGACAAGGTGGGCACCTTCGGGATGCTCACCCTGTGCCTGCCGCTGTTCCCCGAGGCGAGCCGCTGGGCGGCACCGTTCGTGATCGTGCTCGCGGTGATCTCGATCCTGTACGGCGCGGTCCTCGCGATCGGCCAGAGCGACCTGCTGCGCCTCATCGGCTACACGTCGGTGTCCCACTTCGGGTTCATCGTCCTGGGCATCTTCACCTTCACGTCGCTGGGCACCGCGGGCTCCGGGCTGATGATGCTCAACCACGGCATCTCCACCGGGGCGCTGTTCCTCGTCGCCGGGTTCGCGATCGCGCGGCACCCGCGCCAGAGCCAGCTCATCGGCGACTACGGCGGCCTGCGCCGGGTGGCGCCGATCCTGGGCGGCACGTTCCTCGTCGCCGGCCTGTCCGCGGCGGCCCTGCCCGGCCTGGCGACGTTCGTCTCCGAGATCATGGTGTTCCTCGGGTCGTACGCCCGCTGGCCCGCCGCCGTGCTCGTGGCCGTGCCCGCCGTCGTCCTCGCCGCGGTCTACGTGCTGCTCACCTACCAGCGCATGTTCACGGGGGAGACGACGCCGGAGCTGGCGTCCGCGCGCGACCTCGACGGCCGGGAGAAGACCGTGGCCGGCGTGCTCGTGGGGGCCCTGCTCGTGCTCGGCCTCGTGCCCGGGCCGGTGCTCGACTACGTGCGTGCGCCGGGGGAGGTCGCCGTCGAGCAGGTCGGCGAGACGGATCCACCACCGGTGGTCGAACCGGTCGAGACCCAGGCGATGGTCGCGACGGACTCGGCTGACGGGAGCTTCACCGAGGGGAGCCAGCTGTGAACGACTTCGTCGCCCCGACCATCGACTGGGCCGCCGTGTCGCCGGTGCTGATCGTGCTGGCGGCGGGCGTGCTCGGCGTCCTGCTGGAGGCGTTCGTGCCGGCGAAGGCCCGGCGCGCGACGCAGCTCACGCTCACCCTGGCGGCGCTCGCGGGCTCGCTCGTCGCGGTCGGGCTGCTCTGGGAGCGGGTGCAGGAGAACGCGGTGTCGGTGGTGGGCGGGTCGTACCTGCTGACGCCGTTCGGCCTGGGCGTGCAGGCCGTGATCGGCGTGTGCGCGCTGCTGGGCGTGCTCGTCGTCGCGGAGCGCACCACCACCGGCCAGGACGCGTTCGCGCCGTCCGCGGCGGCGGTGCCGGGCACGGCCTACGAGGACGAGACGCGCCGTGCGGGCCTCCAGCAGACCGAGATCTACCCGCTCCTGCTGTTCTCGACCGGCGGCATGCTGCTCTTCCCGGCCACGGACGACCTCATCGTCATGTTCGTCGCGCTCGAGGTGCTGTCGCTGCCGCTGTACGTGCTGTGCGCGACGGCGCGCCGCCGCCGGCTCCTCAGCCAGGAGGCCGCGTTCAAGTACTTCGTGCTCGGCGCGTTCGCCTCCGCGCTGTTCGTCTTCGGCATCGCGCTCGTCTACGGCTTCGCCGGCACGGTGCGGCTGCAGGGCGTGGTGCAGGTGCTCGCGGACCCGGCCGTCTCGCCGCTGGGGTCGATGACGGCCCTGGTGGTGGTCGGGCTGCTGCTGGTGCTCAGCGGGCTGCTGTTCAAGATCGGCGCCGCGCCGCTGCACGCCTGGACCCCGGACGTGTACCAGGGCGCGCCCACGCCGATCACGGGCTTCATGGCGGCGTGCACCAAGGCCGCCGCGATGGGCGCGCTGGTGCGCGTGCTGTTCACGCTGGCGAACGGTCTGAGCCCGGCCGTCCGGCACGACGTGGAGGTCGCGCTCTGGGCGGTCGCGATCCTCACGATGCTGATCGGCACCGTCGTGGGCGCGGTGCAGACCGACGTCAAGCGCCTGCTCGCGTACTCCGCGATCGCGCACGCCGGGTTCCTCCTGGTCGGCGTGGTCGGGATGGACGAGGCCGGCTCGCGGGCCGTCCTCTTCTACCTGCTCGCGTACGGGCTCGCGTCCGTCGGCGCGTTCGCCGTCGTCACGCTCGTGCGCGAGCGCACCGTGTCGGGCGACGACGACACCGCCGAGAGGGGGGCCGGTGGGCCGGTCCCCGACGACGGCGTGGTGCTGGGCGAGGCCACCCGCCTGGCGCAGTGGACGGGCCTGGGGCGGCAGGCCCCGTGGCTCACGGCGGCGTTCTCGCTGTTCCTCCTGTCGATGGCGGGGATCCCGCTCACGGCCGGGTTCGTGGCGAAGTTCGGCGTCTTCTCGGCCGCCGTCGAGGCGGGGGCGTGGCCGCTCGCGCTGCTCGGCGTGCTCGCGTCCGCCGTCTCCGTCTTCTTCTACGTCCGGGTCATCGTGCTCATGGTCCTCACCCCGCCGCCCGGCGGTGAGCAGGGCACGACGTCGACGGGCGCGGCCTCGTCGGGGACGACGGACGGCGGTGAGCAGGGCGGCGGCAGCGGTGGCAGCGGTGGCACCGCCACGGTGACGGGCGCCGCGACCCGCACGCTCGTCTCGCGGACGGTCGTGACGGTGGTGGGCTCGCGTGGTCCCGCGGCGTTCGCGATCGCGGTGTGCGCGGTGGGCGTGCTGCTCCTCGGCATCCTCCCGTCGGGCGCGCTGGACCTGGTCGGCCAGGCGGCGCAGTTCCGCCCCTGACGACCTCCGGTCGGCGGCCCGTCCTCGGGTCGGCCCACGTTCGCGCCGACCCGAGGACGGGTGGCCGACCCGGCGCACCCGCCGGGGTGTCCGACCTGACGCGGCCGATGGCCGTCTCGGTGCGGTGTTCCGCGCCCCGGCCGGATAGGTTCGGACAGTGACTCGCGCTCCTTCCGCCTCGGCCCCCCGGCCCGGGCCCACGCCGCCCCCGGCGCCTCCGGCGATCCCGCTGTCCGACCCGGCGCTCGCCGACCGGCTCGCCGAGCGCATGACGCGGGTGGACGCGGCGCTCGACGAGGCCGTGGCCTCGGCGGACGCCCTGGCCGACGACGCGTCGCGGCACCTCGTCGCGGCCGGTGGCAAGCGGTTCCGCCCGCTGCTCACGCTGCTCGCGGGCGAGCTGGGCGACGGGTCGCGCCCGGAGCTCGTGGACGCCGCGGTCGTCGTGGAGCTCACGCAGGTCGCGTCGCTGTACCACGACGACGTCATGGACTCCGCGCCGCTGCGCCGCGGGGCCCCCGCGGCGCACACCGTGTGGGGCAACTCGGTCGCGATCCTGGTGGGCGACCTCCTGTTCGCCCGGGCGTCCGCGCTCGTCGCCGGCCTCGGCCCGGAGGCGGTGGTGCTGCAGTCGCGCACCTTCGAGCGCATGTGCCTCGGCCAGCTGCACGAGACGATGGGGCCGCGTGCCGACGACGACCCGGTGGAGCACTACCTGCAGGTGCTCAGCGACAAGACGGCGTCGCTGCTCGCGACGTCGGCGCGCCTCGGTGCGATGTTCGGTGGGTGCGAGCCGGCCGTCGTCGACGCCGTGGCGGCGTACGGCGAGAAGGTGGGCGTCGCGTTCCAGCTCGCCGACGACGTGCTCGACATCGCGTCCTCCGGCGACGAGTCCGGCAAGACGCCCGGCACCGACCTCCGCGAGCACGTGCCGACGATGCCCGTGCTGCTGCTGCGCCAGCGGGTCGCGCAGGGCGACGGCTCCGCGGCGGACGCGGCGCTCGTCGCCCGGCTCGACGGCGACCTCGCCGGCGACGACGCGCTCGCCGACGTCGTCGCGGAGCTGCGGGCGCACGACGTGCTCGCCGAGACCCGCGCCCTCGCCGGCCGGTGGGCGCGCGAGGCCGCCGCGGAGCTGGCGCCGCTGCCCGACGGCCCGGTGAAGCAGGCGCTCGCCGACCTCGCCCAGGCGCTGGCCGACCGGACGGTGTGACCGGCCGCCGCGACCTGCCTCCGACTTGACTCCGGCCTGCCTCGTGACCGGGCGTCGACGGGCTAGGCGGAGGCCAGCCGGGCGAGCGTCACCCCGATCGCCGCGCCGGTGAGCAGGTACGGGCCGAAGGCCAGCGCCGTCCCGCGCGACGCCCGCCGGGTGGCCATGAGCACGATCGCCACGGCCCCGCCGAGCAGGATCGGGAGCACCGCCGCGGCGACGAGCGTCGACCACCCGTACCAGGCGGTGACGAGGCCGAGCAGCGCGGCGAGCTTGGCGTCGCCGCGCCCCATCCCCGAGCGGTGCACGAGGTGCAGCAGCAGGTACGCGCCGCCGAGCAGGATGCCGCCGAGGAGCGCCCGCAGCGCCGTGTCCCACGTCCCGCCGCCGAGCGCCGCGAGGGCGAGGAGCGCGCCGACGACCGCCGTCGTCGGGTAGGTGAGGGCGTCCGGCAGCCGGTGCGTGCGGGCGTCGATCACCCACAGCGCGGCCCCCGCCACGGCCGCGACGACGAGCGCTGGCGTCGACCAGCCGGGTCCGCTCGCCCAGACCGCCCAGGCCGCGGCGAGGGCGGCTCCCCACGTCGCCGCGCGGCGGTGGGGCGCGACCTCGGCACGGGCACGCTGGAGGATCGGGGGCACGTCGGGATGCTATGCGCCGGCGTCGGGGCGCCGGGGGCGCCGTCCACAGCCCGTCCGGCCGCCCCGGGCCGGGTCAGCCCGGGAGCGCCACGGCGTCGGCCGCGAGGACGAGCTGCACGACGCACACCACCGCCACGGCCAGGCTCAGCAGGAACGGCGCGCGGCTGTGCGGCCGCACGAGCCCCACGGTCCCGGCGAGGGCGGCCAGCACGACCGCGCCGCCGGTGAGCGCTGCCGACGCGACGGAGGGCGGGCCCGGCGGGCCGAGGAGGATCACGACGCTGCCCGCCGCCAGGACCACGGGCGCCAGCACGCTCGCGCCCCGGCGCCCCAGTCGGTGCGGCAGCCCCCGTACCCCGGTGGCGTCGTCGTCCTCCAGGTCCGGCAGCACGTTGGCGAGGTGGGCGCCGACGCCGAGCAGCGCGGCCGCGCCGACCGTCCAGCCCGCGACGACGCGACCGTCGCCCGCCGCGGCCACCACGAACGCGGGCAGCAGGCCGAAGCTCACGGCGTAGGGCAGCCACGACAGCGGCGTCGACTTGAGCCGCGCGTTGTAGGCCCAGGCGCTGCCGACCGCGGCGACGTGCAGCAGCCCCGGCACGAGCCCCGTCGCGAAGGACAGGACGACGCACCCGGCCAGGGCGGCGATGGCGGCCGTCCGGAGCGTGCAGGGCGCGACGGCGCCCGTCACGGTCGGCTTGTCCGCGCGTCCGACGCGGCGGTCGCGCGCGGCGTCCAGCCAGTCGTTGCTCCACCCGACCGACAGCTGGCCGGCGGCGACGGCCGCCGTGACGAGCAGGGCGCGGCCCCCGGGGAGGCCGACGCCGACCGCGAAGACCAGGGCCAGCCCCGTGACCACCGCCGCGGGTGCAGGGTGCGTGGCGAGCAGCAACCCGCGCACCCGTGCCGCCACGTCGCTGCCCATGACGGGAAACTACGCCTGTCGCCCCGTGACCCGGGGCAGGACGCGGGGTTCTCGCGCGGAAGGAAGGCTCGCGGCGCGCGTCTGCCGCGTCCGGCGGGGTGCCCGCGCGCGGGAGAGCGGCGCCGGTGCCACGATGCGAAGCATGTCGCGCGTCCTCGCCGTCGCCCCCGTCCTGCCCGGTCCGGCGCACCCCCAGGGGCGGATCGCCGAGATGGTCGCCCCGCTGCTGGCAGACGCGGGGCCGCGCCGCGAGCTGGCCCGCCGGCTGCACGCCGCGGCCGGGGTGCGCACCCGGCACCTCGCGCTCCCGCTCGCCGACTACGAGCGGCCGTTCGGGTTCGCGGACGCCAACGCCGTGTTCGCCCGCGAGGGGGCGGCGCTGGCCGAGCGGGCGTGCCGGGAGGCGCTGGCGGCCGCGGGCGTGGAGCCGGGCGACGTCGACCTGCTGTTCTTCACGTCGGTGACGGGCGTGGGCGCGCCGTCGGTCGACGCCGGGCTGGTGGCCCGTCTGGGGCTGCGGCCCGACGTGCGCCGCGTGCCCTCCTTCGGGCTCGGGTGCGCGGGCGGCGCCGCCGGGCTGGCGCACCTGCACGAGTACCTCGCGGGGCACCCGGACCAGGTGGCGCTGCTGGTCTCCGTCGAGCTGTGCTCGCTCACGCTGCAGCGGGACGACGGCTCGACCGCGAACCTGCTCTCGTCCGGCCTCTTCGGGGACGGGGCGAGCGCGGTGGTCGTCGCCGGCGACGACGTCGTGGCCCGCGGCCCGCGCCCCGCGCCGTGGGTGGTGGACGCCCGCGGCCGGCTCTACGCCGGCACCGAGCGGCTCCTGGGGTGGGAGGTCCGGGACACCGGGTTCGGCATCGTGCTGTCGGCGGAGCTGCCGCAGCTGCTGCGGGCGCACCTCGCGGGGGACGTCAAGGACCTGCTGGCGGCGCACGGCCTGGAGCCGGCCGACGTCGGCACCTGGGTGGTGCACGCCGGTGGGCCGAAGATCGTCGACGCCGTGCGCGACGCCCTCGACCTGCCCGAGGAGGCGCTGGCCCGCACCCGCGCGACGCTGGCGGCCGAGGGCAACCTGTCGTCGTCCTCCGTGCTGCACGTGCTCGCGGCGACCCTCGACGACGGCGCGCCGCCGCCGGGCGGGTGGGCGGTGCTCATGGCGTTCGGGCCCGGCGTGGCGGTCGAGCTGGTGCTGCTGCGCGCGGCAGCCGCGGGGGCGGCATGAGCGCGGCGCTCTACGCCGCCCTGGTGCTCGCGACCGGCGTGGAGCGGCTGGCCGAGCTCGTGGTCTCGGCGCGCCACGCCCGCTGGTCGTTCGCGCGCGGGGGCGTCGAGTCCGGCCGCGGGCACTTCCCGGCGATGGTCGCCCTGCACACCGGCCTGCTGGTGGCGTGCGTCGTGGAGGTCGTCGTCGCCGACCGGCCCTTCCTGCCGTGGCTGGGGTGGCCCATGCTCGCGCTCGTCCTCGCGAGCCAGGGGCTGCGCTGGTGGTGCATCGCGACGCTGGGGGAGCGGTGGAACACGCGCGTGATCGTGGTGCCCGGGCTGCCGCTGGTGCGCCGCGGCCCCTACCGCTGGCTGGCGCACCCCAACTACGTGGCCGTGGTCGTCGAGGGCGTCGCGCTGCCGCTGGTGCACACGGCGTGGGTGACGGCGCTGGTGTTCACCGTCCTGAACGCCTGGTTGCTGCTGGGCTTTCGCATCCCCGCGGAGGAACGCGCGCTGCGGGCCGTCGAGGCCGGCTGATGTCCGGCCGCCCGCCCGACCAGGGCGTCGACGTCGAGACGGACGTGCTGGTGGTCGGCGGCGGCCCCGTCGGCCTCGCGGCGGCGATCGAGGCGCGGCGGGCCGGGCTGGGCGTCGTGGTGCTGGAGCCCCGGCCGGCACCGGTCGACAAGGCGTGCGGCGAGGGGCTGATGCCGGGCACGCTCGCCGCGGTGCGGCGGCTGGGGGTCGACCCGCCGGGCTGGCCGCTGCGCGGGATCTCCTATCGCCAGGACGGGGTGGTCGCCGATCACCGGTTCGCGGCCGGGCCCGGCCGTGGCGTGCGCCGCACCGCCCTGCACGCCGCGCTGCACGCGGCCGCGCTCGACGCCGGCGCGTCCGTGCTTCCCCGGCGCGCCGGGGCGGTGGTGCAGGACGCCGAGGGCGCCGTGGCGGCGGGGGTCCGCGGCCGCTGGCTGCTCGCCTGCGACGGGCTGCACTCGCGGGTGCGGAGGGAGGTGGGGCTCGACCTGCGCGACGACGGGCCCCCCGGCGTCGCGCGCCGGCGCGTCGGCCGCGACCGGAGGCGGCGGTTCGGGCTCCGCCGGCACTTCCGGGTGCCGCCGTGGACGGACCTGGTGGAGGTGCACTGGGCCCCGCGGGTCGAGGCGTACGTCACGCCCGTGGCCCCGGACCTCGTGGGCGTGGCCGTGCTCGGCCCGGCGGGCGCGGACCTCGACGCGGCCCTCGCGACCCTGCCGGAGCTGGCCGACCGGCTGGCGGGCGCGCCGGCGGCCGGGCCGGTGCGGGGTGCCGGGCCCATGCGGGTGCGCAGCCGGGCACGGACGGCCGGGCGGGTGCGGCTGGTCGGGGACGCGTCCGGCTACGTGGACGCGCTGACGGGGGAGGGGCTGCGGGTCGGGTTCGCGCAGGCGCGCGCCGCCGTCGCGGACCTCGACGACCCGGCCGGGTACGAGCGGGCGTGGTCCCGGGCCACCCGGGACGTGCGTTGGCTCACGTCCGGGCTCGTGGCGGCGGCGACGTCGCCCCTGCGCGGCCGGGTCGTGCCGGCGGCGGCCCGGGCGCCGGCGCTGTACGGCGCCGTGGTCGAACGACTGGCGCGCTGATGAAAGCCCGAGGCAACTGTGACCGATCTGCAAGACAAGCCGTTCACATGGCGGGACGGTTGTGGCACCCTGGGTAAGGCTGGACCCTGACAGGTGAGGTAAGCCTCACCCGATCGCAGGAGAATCCTCCTAGAATCGAACGCCACGCATCCCCGATCCGGAAGGCGTATCCCGCAGTGAGCAGCATCCGACCTCTGCGCGTCGCGATCGTCGGCGCAGGCCCCGCCGGCATCTACGCCGCGGACATCCTGTCGAAGACCGACCTCGACGTGAGCATCGACCTCTTCGAACGCCTGCCCGCCCCGTTCGGCCTCGTGCGCTACGGCGTCGCCCCGGACCACCCGCGCATCAAGCAGATCATCACCGCGCTGCACCGCGTGCTCGGCCGCGGCGACGTGCGCCTGCTGGGCAACGTGGACTACGGCGTCGACCTCAAGCTCGACGACCTGCGTCAGTTCTACGACGCCGTGATCTTCTCCACGGGCGCGATCAAGGACCACGAGCTGCCGGTGCCCGGCATCGACCTCGAGGGCTCGTACGGCGCCGCGGACTTCGTGTCCTGGTACGACGGCCACCCCGACGTGCCGCGCACCTGGCCGCTCGAGGCCAAGGAGGTCGCCGTGCTCGGCGCCGGCAACGTCGCCCTCGACGTCGCGCGCATCCTCGCCAAGCACGCGGACGACCTGCTGCCCACCGAGATCCCGGCCAACGTCTACGACATCCTCAAGACCTCGCCGGTCACCGACGTGCACGTGTTCGCCCGCCGCGGTCCGGCGCAGGTGAAGTTCTCGCCGCTGGAGCTGCGCGAGCTCGGCCACGTGCCGGACGTCGACATCGTCGTCTACCCCGAGGACTACGAGTTCGACGACGGCTCGATGGCCGCCGTCGAGTCGTCCAACCAGACCAAGCAGGTCGTCAAGACGCTCACGGACTGGACGCTCGTCGACCCGTCGACGCAGAAGGCCTCGCGCCGCCTGCACCTGCACTTCCTGCACGCGCCGGCCGAGATCCTCGGCGAGGACGGCAAGGTCGTGGGGCTGCGCACCGAGCGCACGGCGCTCCAGGGCGACGGCACGGTCAAGGGCACGGGCGAGTTCCACGACTGGCCGGTCCAGGCCGTCTACCGCGCGGTCGGCTACTTCGGCTCGCCGCTGCCGGAGATCCCCTTCGACGAGCTGAAGGGCGTCATCTCCAACCGCGAGGGCCGCGTCGTCGACCTCGACGGCGAGCACCTGCCCGGCGTGTACGCCACCGGCTGGATCAAGCGCGGGCCGGTCGGCCTCATTGGCCACACCAAGTCCGACGCGTCCGAGACGATCCGCCACCTCGTGGAGGACGTCACGGGTGTGGGCGACGGCGGCGACGTCGCGACCGGCGACCTCGCGTCCGGCCGTACCGCCACGCAGGCGGACCCGCAGGCCGTGCTCGACTTCCTCGCCGACCGCGGCGTGGACGTCGTCGAGTGGGACCACTTCGTGCTCCTCGACGAGCACGAGAAGGCGCTGGGCGAGCCGCACGGCCGCGAGCGGATCAAGGTCGTGCCGCGCGACGAGATGCTCGACATCGCGAAGGGCCGCGCGTGACGGTGCGAGCCTGACGGTGCGGGGCTGACGGATCGGCACGAGGGCCCGGGCGGGAACCGCCCGGGCCCTCGGCGCGTTCACCCCGTGACATCCTGCCGGCGCGCCGGCGCGGGCAGGGCGCACGGAAGGAGACGGCAGGACACATGGGCCACCAGCACTTCAACGGTCTCAAGACGGCGGCGCTCTTCGGCGTCATGTGGGCCGTGGTCCTCGGTCTGTGGGCGCTGTTCTTCCGCGGCAGCGCGGGCATGCTCGTCGTCTTCGTGGGGATCGGTCTGGTCACGACGTTCGTCGGCTACTGGAACTCCGACAAGATCGCGATCCGGGCGATGCACGCCTACCCGGTGACGGAGCTCGAGGCGCCGGAGATGTACCGCATCGTGCGGGAGCTCTCCACCGAGGCCCGCCAGCCCATGCCGCGCCTGTTCATCTCGCCCACGCAGGCGCCGAACGCGTTCGCGACCGGGCGCAACCCCAAGAACGCGGCGGTGTGCTGCACCGAGGGCATCCTGCGCCTGCTCGACGAGCGGGAGCTGCGCGGCGTGCTCGGGCACGAGCTGATGCACGTGTACAACCGCGACATCCTGACGTCCTCGGTGGCGTCCGCGATGGCGGGCGTCATCACCTCGCTGGCGCAGTTCCTGCTGATCTTCGGCGGCGGCGACCGGCGCGAGGGCGGCAACCCGCTCGCCGCGCTGGCCATGGCGATCCTCGCGCCGTTCGCGGCGATGATGATCCAGATGGCGATCTCCCGCACGCGCGAGTACGACGCGGACGAGGACGGCGCCAAGCTCACCGGCGACCCGATGGCCCTCGCGTCCGCGCTGCGCAAGCTGGAGTCCGGCACGGCGAAGGCACCGCTGCCGCAGACCCGCGAGCTGCAGAACGTCTCCCACCTCATGCTGGCCAACCCGTTCCGCGGCGCCGGCATGGCGAAGATGTTCTCCACGCACCCGCCGATGGCGGACCGCATCGCCCGCCTGGAGAAGATGGCCGGCGGCACGGGCTTCGGCCCGGGGGGAATCACCCGCTACTGACGCCCCGCGCGGCCGCGCTCGGGGAGCGTGGCCGACGTCGGTCTGCCAGGCTGACCTGCGATGACCTCAGCCCCGCCGGGCGGCCGGGACGACACCCGTGACACGGCCGAGCCCGGGCAGCGCGAGCGCCCGACGTCGTCGCACCCGGACGCCGGTCACGCGCGCCTGCGGCGCTGGCAGGCGGCCACCGAGTGGCCGCTGACGGCGATCTCCCTGCTGTTCCTGGTCGCGTACGCGATCCCGATCGCGCGCCCGGACGTCTCGCCGGACGTGCGGGCCGTCTGCTCCGTCGTGCTCGGGGTGACGTGGCTGCTCTTCGTCCTGGACTACGTGGTGCGCACCCGGCTGGCCCCGCACCCGTGGCGGTACGTGCGCCGGCACCCGCTCGAGCTCGCCGTGGTCGTGCTGCCGGTGCTGCGCCCCCTGCTGCTGGTCTCCGTGGTGGTGCGCCTCAACCGCGTCAACGCCGTGCGCCTGCGGGGACGCGTGGTGCGGTTCGCCGTGGCCGGCACCGCGCTCCTGGTCGTCGTCGGAGCGCTGACGGTGACGCAGGCCGAGCGGGGTGCGCCGGGCGCCACCATCGTCAACCTCGGCGACGGGTTCTGGTGGGCGATGGTGACCATCACGACCGTCGGCTACGGCGACCTCACGCCGGTGACCCCGACGGGCCGGGTCATCGCGGTCTGCCTGATGCTCGGGGGCATCGCGCTGCTGGGCGTCGTGACGGCGACGCTCTCGTCCTGGCTGGTGGAGCGGGTCACCGACACGTCGTCGCCCGACGACCGCCTGGGTGCGGCGGGGGAGGCGCCCGTCGGCATGGTCAGCCAGGCGCAGGTGGCGCTGCTCGTCGCGGAGGTGCAGGAGCTGCGCGCGCAGCTCGTCGCCGACCGGCAGCGCACGCAGGCTCAGGGGGAGAGCGGCTCCGCGGAGTAGCCGTCCACGCGCGGGGAGACGTCGAGCGCGGCCTCCACCGCGGCGGCGACGCCGTCGTCGTCGTTGCCGGGCACGACGGCGTCCGCGCAGGCGAGCACGTCCGGGTGCGCGTTGGCGACGGCGTGCCCGCGGCCGGCCCAGCGCAGCATCGGCAGGTCGTTCGGCATGTCGCCGAAGGCCCACACGTCGCGGGCGTCGACGCCGAGCCGGCGGCACCACCGGGCGAGCGCGACGTCCTTCGTCACGCCGGGCGGCAGCAGCTCGGCCAGCCCGGCGGCGCCGGAGTAGTGCAGCTCGGCCCGGCCGCCCACGACCTCGCGCACCCGGTCGAAGAACACCTCCTGGTCGTCGTCCCGGACGTCGCCGCGCTGCACGACGCCGAAGCCCTGCGTGGGTGTGCCGGGCCGGACGGCGAGCAGCTTGGCCACGGCGTCGTCCCCTCCGCGCAGCGCGTCCTCGACGGGCACGGCCCGCAGGCCGCGGTCGAGCCCGGGCTCGCCGTCGGGGAACCAGGGGTCGAAGGCCGGGCCGCGGACGGTCTCGACGGCGAGGCCGACCCCGGGCACGGCCGCCCGCAGCCCGGCGACGAGCTCCTGCACGACGCCCTCGCCGAAGCCGCAGGCGTCCAGCGCCCGGCCGGAGCCCAGGTCCCAGACCGCGGCGCCGCCCAGCGCGATGACCCGGCCGTGGCCGCCGACCAGGTCGCCCAGGTCGGCCAGCCAGCGGGGCGGGCGGGCGGTGACGAAGACGACCTCGACCCCGGCGTCCTCCACGTCCCGCAGCGCGCGGCGCGTGCGCGCGGAGACGGTGCCGTCCGAGCGCAGCAGCGTGCCGTCGAGGTCTGTCGCGACCACGCGCGGCAACCCGCGGCGTGCGCCGCCCGCCCGTGCGGTCACCGGTAGTTGACGAACTGGACCGCGAAGTCGAGGTCCGCGCCCTTGAGGAGCGCGATCACGGCCTGCAGGTCGTCGCGGGACTTGCTCGTCGCGCGGACCTCGTCGCCGGTGATCTGCGTCTTGACGCCCTTGGGGCCCTCCTCGCGGATGAGCTTGGTGACCTTCTTGGCGTTCTCACCCGCGAGGCCCTCCTTGAGGGAGCCGGCGAGCCGGTAGACCTTGCCGGACGACTGGGGCTCGTTCTCGCCCGTGTCGAGGGCCTTGAGCGAGACCCCGCGCTTGACGAGCTTGGTCTGGAACACGTCGAGGGCGGCGAGCACGCGCTCCGCGGAGTTCGCCTCGAAGACGATGGTGTCCTGACCGCTCCACGCGATGGACGCGCCCACCCCCTTGAAGTCGTACCGCTGCGCGATCTCCTTGGCGGCCTGGTTGAGGGCGTTGTCCACCTCCTGGCGGTCCACCTTGCTGACGATGTCGAACGACGAGTCGGCCACGACTGCTCCTTGCTGCTCTGGTCTTGCTCAGATCGGCGTGCGATCCGGGCCCGGACGTATCAGGTGGGTGGGGTTCGCCCACTACCGTAGTGCGGCGGTGCATGGGGAGGCCTACCCATCGAGACGGACGGCGTCATGTCGGGCGTCTTCGGTAGGGTTCGCCGAGGTTTGCATCACACCGGTTCCCAGGCAACTTCCCCAGATGGGTCAGACCGGTCCTCCGCCCGCGGCGCGACGGTAGCGCGCGGGCTGTCGCACCAGCCGCTGTCCGCACCTGCCCAGAAGTAGGAGAGGAACCGAACCGCATGAGCCTCGTCTCTCGTGCCGTGGAGAACCGTCGGTCCATCGCATCGGTCGGGGTCGTCGCGCTCTTCGGCGCGGGGCTGACCGGCTTCGCGCTCTGGTACGACGGCGAGGCGACGGTGGACGTCGACCTCAACGACTCCGGCGTCTGGGTGACGAACGCCGCCGACGGCGAGATCGGCCGGTTCAACTACGAGGCCAAGGCGCTCGACGGCACGCTGTACGCCAACACGACGGGCTTCGACGTCCAGCAGGACGCGCAGCGCGTGCTCCTGTCGAGCACGGGGGACTCCTCGGCCAGCCCCGTCGACCCGGCGCAGCTCGCCCTGACCAGCACGATGAAGCTGCCCGGAGGGGCGCAGGTCGCCTCGGGCAGCGCCACCACCGCGATCTACGACGGCGAGTCGGGCAGCGTCTGGGTGCTCCCGTTCGACGGGGCGGCCTCCTTCGACCCCGAGGAGACGGAGCCCGTGCTCGAGAAGGTGGGCAAGGGCGCCCGGCTCGAGGTGAGCACGGGCGGCACCGCCGTCGTGGCGTCCCCGGCCGACCAGAAGCTGTGGACCATCCCGACCAGCGCGCGCGGCACGGCCGAGGACCCCGAGGAGGAACGGCTCTCGGTGCAGCCGGGGACCGACGTGCAGGTGACCACCGTGGGCGAGGAGCCCGTGGTGCTCGACCGCTCGACGGGCAAGGTCGTGCTGCCCGGGGGCGACGCGGTGGAGATCGACGGCGGCGCCGAGGCGCAGCTGCAGCAGCCGTCGCCCGACTCGGACATCGTGCTCCTCGCGACCTCGCGCGGGCTGGTCTCCCAGCCGCTGGACGGCGGGACGCCGACGAAGCGGACCGCGAACGGCACGCCCGCGCGGCCCGTCCAGCTCGGCGAGTGCGTCTACGGCGCCTGGTCGGTGTCCGGGCAGGTCGTGCGCGACTGCCCCGGGACCGACGACGACCAGGACGTCGTCCTGGAGGGCCTCTCCGCCGACAGCAGCCTCGTCTACCGCGTGAACCGCGACGTCATCGTGCTCAACGACGTGGCCCGCGGCACCCTGTGGATGGCGGCGGACGAGTTCCAGAAGGTCGACGACTGGGACCTGACCATCCCGGAGAACGACGAGGGCGAGAAGACCGAGTCCGAGGAGACGACGCCGGAGCAGGTCGACCAGTTCGTCGCCGACCGCGACAAGAAGAACCGGCCGCCGCAGGCGAAGGACGACTCGTTCGGCGTCCGGCCCGGCCGCACCACCGTGCTCAACGTGCTCGGCAACGACGTCGACCCCGACGGCGACGTCATGACCGTCGAGGTCGACGGCGAGCCGACCGGTGACATCGCCGTGGACCGGGTGCTCGACGGCGCCGCGCTGCAGGCCGACGTGCCCACGGACGCGACGGGGAGCACGACGCTCACCTACGTGGTCGACGACGGCCGCGACGGGTCCGACACCGCGAAGGTCACGCTCACCGTGGTGCCGGAGTCCGAGAACGACGCCCCGACCCAGACGGGCGAGCCCGTGCTGCGGGTCGGCCAGGACGGCACCGCCAGCATCAAGGTGCTGCCGTACTTCCGCGACCCGGACGGCGACGACCTGTTCCTGTCCCACGCCAGCACGGGCGACCCGAAGGACGAGGTGCGCTCGCGGCCCGACGGGACGATCGAGTTCCGCGACGGCGGGGCGGCCACCGGCCGCAAGATCGTCGACGTCACGGTCTCCGACTCCCGGGGCAAGCCGGTGGAGGGGACGCTGATCGTCGAGGTCGTGGCGACCAACGAGCCACCGGTCGCGGTGCAGGACCACGTCACGGTGCTCGCCGGCCAGCCGGTCACCGTACGGCCGCTCGAGAACGACACCGACCCCAACGGCGACCCGCTCCGGCTCGTGCACGTGACCGAGAAGAAGGGCCTGTCGTTCTCGAACAACCTCAACGCGGGGATGTTCACGGTGCAGGGCGACGAGCCCGGGTCCTTCGACGTGACCTACCAGGTGAGCGACGGCCCCAACTCGACGACGGGGCTCGTCCGGGTGGACGTCGTCGCGCCGCCGGAGGACGCGGCCCCGCCGGTGGTGGTCTCCGACCAGGTGCTGCTGCCGTCGGACGGCTCCGCGCTGCTCGACGTGCTGGCGAACGACACCGACCCGGCGGGCGGCGTGCTCGTCGTGCAGTCGGTCTCCGTGCCGGACGACTCCCCGGTCGACGTGGCGGTGCTCAACCACGACGTCCTCAAGATCATGGAGAAGCAGCGGCTCGATGAGCCGGTGACCTTCGAGTACACGGTCGCGAACGGCACCGGCTCCGCCACCGGCCAGGTGCGCGTGGTGCCCATCCCGGCCCCGAACACCCTGCGGCCGCCGGACGCGGGTGCCGACGAGGCGATCGTCCACACGGGCGACGTCGTCACCGTCCCCGTGCTCGACAACGACACGCACCCGGACGGGCTGGACGTCGAGCTGAACGACGAGCTGCAGGAGGAGCCCGAGGCGGACCTCGGCGAGGCGTTCGTCTCCGAGGACACCGTGCGGTTCAAGGCGGGTCCCGAGGCGGGCACCGCCCACCTCGTCTACGAGGTGCGGGACAGCAACGGTCAGAAGGACTCCGCCCAGGTCACCATCACGATCAAGGACGACGAGGAGAACACCGCCCCGCAGGTGCCCGACACCGAGACGCGGGTGCTCAGCGGCAAGACGGTGCGCATCCCGCTCGCCCTCGACGGCACCGACCCCGACGGCGACCAGGTCACGCTGAGCTCGATCGCCGCGGCCCCGGAGCAGGGCACGGCGACGATCGTGGACGGGTTCGTCGACTACACGGCGGCCGAGGGCGCCGCGGGCTTCGACTCCTTCACCTACCAGGTGACCGACACCCGTGGAGCGGTCGGCCAGGGCACCGTGCGCGTGGGCATCGCCGCGCCGCCGGAGACGAACCAGCCCCCGCAGGCCGTGGACGACGAGACCACGGTGCGGCCCGGCCGCACGGTGGCCGTCCGCGCGCTGGAGAACGACAACGACCCCGACGGCGACGAGATCGGCCTCGTGAAGGACGGCTTCGACGGGCTGCCCGACGGGCTGACGCCGAAGGCGGTCGAGGACGACATCGTCCTCGAGGCCCCCGCCGACGAGGGCGCGACGTCCTTCTACTACACGGTCCAGGACGCCTTCAAGGCGCGTTCCACCGGGTCGGTCACGGTGAACGTGGACGCCGACGCGCCGCTGCTCCGGCCGGTCGCGAAGGACGACGTGGTGACGGCGGAGCAGGTCCGCGACGCCTCGACGGTCACGGTGGACGTGCTCGCCAACGACGTCGACCCCGACGGCGTGGGTGCCGACCTCGAGGTGTCGGTGGACCAGCAGACCGAGGGCGTCACCGTGCGCGAGGACGGCCAGGTGCAGGTGGCGCTGACGCCGCAGGCGCAGGTGATCACCTACACCGTCACGGACGTGGACGGGCTGCAGGCCAAGGCCTTCGTGCGCGTGCCGGGCGACCAGTCGCGGCCGTACGTGAAGCCCGGCTCGACCCCGCTGCAGGCGGTCAGCGGCGAGCCGCTGCCCGTCGAGCTGGGTGAGCTCGTGGTGGTCCGGGACGGTCGTGAGCCCCGGATCACCGAGGAGAAGTCGGTCGAGGTCACCGAGGGGACCGCGGTCGTGCAGGACGCCGACACGATCGAGTTCACGTCGAGCGAGGACTTCGCCGGGTCGGCGTCGGTGAGCTTCGAGGTGACCGACGGCGACGGGCCCGACGACGAGGACGGCAACAAGGCGGTGCTCACGCTGCCGATCGACGTCGTGCCCTCGACGAACCAGCCGCCGAAGGTGGTCGGCTCGCCGACGCTCCAGGTCGCGGCGGGCGAGGACAGCACGGTCGACCTGTCGCGCTACGTCAAGGACCCGGACAAGGACAAGCTGACCTTCGACGTCGAGAGCCCGAAGGGCATCACGACGTCCGTGTCGGGCGGCACCGTGACCGCGCAGGTCGAGCCGTCGGTGCCCAAGGGCACCATGCAGGACGTCGCGTTCACCGTGTCCGACGGCAAGAACCCGCCCGTCAGCGGCAACCTCGAGCTCACGGTCGTCGGCTCCACGCGCCCGCTCGTGCAGACGACGCCCGACAAGGTGCCCGACGCCCACCAGGGGCAGCCGGTGACGATCCCGGTGCTGGAGAACGACACCAACCCGTTCCCGGGCGAGGACCTGACCGTGGTCGGCGCGTACGGCGAGACCGGGTCGGGCACCGTGTCGTACGACGACCGGGACGTGATCATCACCCCGGACGAGGACTTCCACGGTGTGCTCACCGCGCGCTACGCGGTGCACGACGCCACGCAGGACCCGGACCGCCAGGTCGAGGGCACCGTGACGGTCACCGTCCTGGGCCGTCCGGAGCCGCCGCGCGCGCCCACGGTGGAGGAGGTGCGCTCCGGCACGGTGGTGCTGAGCTGGGAGCAGCCGAACAACAACGGCGCCGACATCACCGGGTACACGCTGCACGCCTCGGACGGCAAGACCCAGGAGTGCGCCACCACGACGTGCACCTTCGACGGGCTGACCAACGACGTGGAGTACACGTTCACGGTGACGGCCACGAACGAGGTGGGCGACTCGGACGAGTCGGCGGCGTCGAAGAGCGCCCGGCCGGACCAGAAGCCCGACGCGCCGGCGGCGCCGAAGCTCGAGTTCGGCGACGAGCAGCTCACCGTCACGTGGACGAACAAGGACTACACCGACCGGTCCGCGATCACGTGCGTCAACCTGGAGATCAGCCCGGCCCCGGCCGACGGCAAGATCCAGAAGCCGTGCGTCGAGGGGACCTCGACCGTGTGGGAGGGCCTGACCAACGGCACCGCGTACACGGTGCGGGCGCAGGCGCTGAACGACGCCCCGGACCCGTCCGACTGGGGCGAGGCATCCTCCCCGGAGACGCCCGCCGGCCCCCCGGCGGCCCCGGCGGCCCCGAAGGCGAGCCGGGTGGACACGGCCGTGGGCGGCCAGACGACCGTGTCGTGGCAGGAGCCGGACACCAACGGCGCCCCGATCGACATGTACTACCTCGACGTGTACGAGGGCGGTTCCCAGGTCAAGACCGTCAAGGTCGGCAAGGCGCGGTCCCAGACGGTGCAGGACCTCAAGACGAACGCCACGTACACCTTCAAGGTGCGGGCCGAGAACAAGGCCGACGTCTCCGCCGCGAGCCCCGCGTCCAACGCGGTGGTCCCGTACGGCACGCCGACGGTGCCGGGCAACGTGCAGGCCGCCCTCGGTTCGACCACGAACGGCCAGGCGGACGTGAGCTGGAGCGCGGCGGCGGAGTTCCGGGGGCCGGCCCCGTACTACCAGGTGCGGGCCAACGGCTCCGGCGGGAAGAACGTCGGCAACGTGACGTCGTACACCTACAAGGGCCTGTCCAACGGCACCAAGTACACGTTCCAGGTCCAGGCGTGCAACGAGTACACCTGCTCCGACTGGTCGGACAGCTCGGGCTCCGTGACCCCGTTCACCACCCCGGGAAACCCGCGCCTGAGCTGGAGCGGGACCAAGAACGGCACCGGCCGGGTCGACGACGGGTCGTTCTCGATCAACGCCCCGAGCAGCAACGGCGGGCGGGCGGTCGACAAGATCGAGTGGAAGCTGTCGGGCAGCGCCTCGGACGGCGGGACCAAGACCTCGTGGCCGGCCTCCGTCGGTGTCCCGACGGGCTACAGCAAGACCTACACGCTGCAGGCCCGCGCCCACAACGAGGCGGGCTGGGGAGCGTGGACCTCCGTCACGGGCAAGACGGACGCGCCGCCGCAGCCGAAGGCGACGGTGTCGAAGGGCAACCGGACCGGCGTGCAGGACGGCTGCTCGTCCGGCAACTGCAACTACTTCAAGGTCACGGCCAAGGACTTCGACGGCAAGTCCCACCGCGTCGAGTGCTGGTCGTACAACAACCCGGACTCGACCGCGGGCTGGCACAACATCCGCATGACGGGCAGCAAGGTCTGGACGACCCCGGGCGGCCCCGGCTATGACGTGAAGCTCGGCGCCTCGACCACCGTCCAGCTCGACTGCTACTACGGCTACGACGGCACCCAGGTCGCCGTGGTGATCGACGGCGAGCGATATGCCGCGACCACCTGGTGACCCCGTCCAGCCCGACCACGACTCCCCGAGACAACGAGCACGAAGGAACACCGAGATGACGATGACCCCCGAGCAGGCCGCCTGGTTCGCCCAGACGTTCGAGCGCCTCGTCGGCAACGTGGGGCAGGCGGTCCTGGGCAAGGCGCCCGTGGTGCGCCTCGCGCTGACCTGCATGCTGGCCGAGGGGCACCTCCTGCTGGAGGACGCCCCCGGCACCGGCAAGACGGCGATGGCACGCGCGATCGCGGCGTCCGTGCAGGGCTCCCACAACCGCATCCAGTTCACCCCGGACCTGCTGCCGTCCGACGTCACCGGCGTGACGATCTACGACCAGCGCACGCACGAGTTCGACTTCCGCCCGGGGCCGATCTTCGCGTCCATCGTGCTGGCCGACGAGATCAACCGTGCCTCGCCGAAGACGCAGTCGGCGCTGCTGGAGGTCATGGAGGAGGGGCGCGTCACCGTGGACGGCACCACCCACGACGTGGGCCGCCCGTTCATGGTCATCGCCACGCAGAACCCGATCGAGCAGGCCGGCACGTACCGCCTGCCCGAGGCGCAGCTCGACCGCTTCCTCATGAAGACGTCGGTGGGCTACCCGGACCACGCGTCCACGGTGGAGATCCTGTCCGGCGCGTCGGTGCGCGACCGCAGCCAGGCGCTCCAGCCGATCATCACCACGCAGGCGGTCACGGAGATGGCGACGCTCGGCGCGACGGTGCACACCGACTCCGCGGTGCTCGAGTACGTGAGCCGCCTGGCGGAGGAGACCCGCAACGCGCCCGAGGCCCGGATCGGCGTGTCCGTCCGTGGCGCGCTCGCCCTGGTGCGGTGCTGCAAGGTGTGGGCGGCCGCGCACGGTCGCAACTACGTGCTGCCGGACGACGTCAAGCAGCTCGCGCAGCCCGTCTGGGCCCACCGCTTCGTCCTGGACCCGGAGGCCGAGTTCACCGGCGCCCGGGCGGAGGTCGTCCTCGCGCGCATCCTCGCCGACGTCGCCGCGCCGCAGGAGCGCGCCGCGGTATGACCTCGACATCGACCCCGGTGTCCCCGGCCCCCGCGGCCGCACGGGACACCACCGGGAACCGGCTCGGGCGCTGGTGGGTGCGCGCGTCCGGGGCCGTCGGCGCACGCTGGGCGGCGCTCGTGCGGGCGTGCGCCCCCGTGACGCAGGCGTTCTCGACGTTCGGCGTGGCCGTGCTGGTCGTGTGCGTGGGCGCATGGGTGGCCGGGCTCGCCCTGGGCTGGCTCGAGGTGCTCGTCGGCGCCGTCCTGCTCACGGTGACCCTCGTGGCGGCCATCGGCTTCGTCTTGGGGCGCCTGCGGTACGAGGTCTCGCTCACGCTCACGCAGTCGCGCGTGACGGTGGGGGACCCGGCGGTGGGGCGCCTCGACGTCCGCAACTCCGCGGCGCGGCCGATCCTGCCGTCCGTGATGGAGCTGCCCGTCGGCCGCGGCACCGCCGCGTTCCCGGTGCCGCGGCTGCGCGGCGGCGGCTCGCACGAGGAGATCTTCCGCATCCCGACCCGGCGCCGCGGCGTCATCACCGTCGGCCCGGTGAAGTCGGTGCGCGCCGACCCGATCGGGCTGCTGCGCCGCGAGGTGACGTGGACGGACGAGCAGGAGCTGTTCGTGCACCCGCAGGTGAAGAACCTGGCGGGGTCGTCGACGGGCTACCTGCGCGACCTCGAGGGGCGCGTCACGACCGACATCACCGACTCCGACGTGTCGTTCCACGCCCTGCGCGAGTACGTGGCGGGCGACGACCTGCGGCACATCCACTGGAAGACGACGGCCCGCACCGGCACGCTCATGGTGCGCCAGTTCGAGGAGACGCGGCGCTCGCACCTCGCGGTGCTGCTCTCCACCCGCGTCGAGGACTACGCGAACGACGACGAGTTCGAGCTCGCGGTGTCGGTGTGCGCCTCCCTCGGCCTGCAGGCCATCAAGGAGGACCGCGGGGTCACCGTGCTCGTGCAGTCCGGCAGCCTGCGCGGCGACCACCACACCCGGCTGCTCGACGACCTGTCGCGCGTGGAGCTCGAGCCGTCGCGTCGTGCGCTCGTCGACCTGGCCCGCGCCGCGGGGAGCACCGCCGCCGACGCGTCCGTGATCGCGTTCGTGCTCGGCAGCCGGGTGACCCCGACCGAGCTGCGGTCCGCGTCCGCGCGCCTGCCCGTGGGCGTGAACGTCATGGCGATCCAGTGCGTGCCGGGGGCGAACCTGTCGCGGCACAACATCGCGGAGGTCGGCGTCCTGACCCTCGGGCGGCTGGGCGACCTGCCGATCGCGCTGAAGAAGATGAGCGAGACATGAACGACGAGACCACACGCGGCGGGCGCCGGGCCTGGTCGGGGCAGGGCGCGGGCGACGACTCGCTGCGCACCGGCACCGGGCTCGGCCGCGGCACGACGCGCCGCAAGGAGGCGTCGCGTCCCCGCGCGACGTCGCCGCTCGCCCTGGTCGACCTGGCGGCGCTCGTGGTGCTGCTCGCGGCCGTCGCCGTCGGCTTCGGGCCGGTCTGGGGCTCGGCGGGCTACGTGCTGCCCGCCGCCGGGGGCGCCGTCCTCGGTCTGACGGTCGCCTGGCTCGGTGCCTGGCGCCGGTTCCCGGCGGTGCTCGTGCTGGCGGTCGCGGTGGTCGCGTACCTGCTGTTCGGCGCGGCCCTCGCGCTGCCGCAGGACGCGATCGGCGGCGTGCTGCCGAGCCTGCAGACCCTCCAGGACCTCCTGATCGGCGCGGTCGAGGGCTGGAAGCAGTTCATCACCACGGTGCCGCCCATGAGCTCGTTCCCGGAGCTCGCGGTCGTGCCCTACCTGCTGATGCTGCTCGTGGCGCTCGTCGCGGGGACGATCGCCTGGCGCGCCCGGCACGCGGTGTGGGCGATGGTCCCGGTGCTCGTCGGGTTCGTGGGCGTCATCCTGCTCGGCACGCTCGACGCGGCGCTGCCGGTGGCCCAGGGCATCACGATCGCCCTCGTCGGCCTGCTGTGGGGCGGGGTCCGCGCGATGGAGGCGCGGGTCGGGACCCACTCGATCAGCACGGAGCAGAGCGAGGAGGCCACCCGCCGCCTGCGCTGGTACCGGGTGCGCACGGGCGCCGCCATCCTCGGCGTCGCGGCCGTGACGGCCGCCTTCGTGGCGCCGGCGATCATGCCGTCCCAGCCGCGGTCGGTGCTGCGCGAGACGATCGTGCCGCCGCTCGACCTGCACCAGTACGCGAGCCCGCTCGTCGGCTTCCGCCACATCGTGAAGGAGCAGCGGGAGGACGAGCTGTTCACGGTGAGCGACCTGCCCGAGGACGGCCGCGTGCGCCTGGCCGCGCTCGACCGCTACGACGGGGTGGTCTTCGACGCCTCCGGGACCGGCGGCGACACCGGCGTGTACAGCCGCGTCGGCACGACCATCGCCACCGCCCAGGAGGGCACCCCGCAGCGCGTCGACGTGACCGTGACGGGGTACGACGGCGTGTGGGTGCCGCAGTTCGGTGCGCTCACGGGCCTCACGTGGACGGACGCGAACGCGCGCGCCCAGGACGCGGGCTCGTACTACAACTCGACCACGGGCACGGTGCTCACGACCGCGGGCGTGCGCCCCGGCGACACGTACAGCCTGGACACGATCGTCACCGAGGAGCCGTCGGAGGACGCGCTCAAGAAGGCGACGATCGTGGGTGCCGACCTGCCCGAGACCGACCAGTCGGCCCTGCCGCCGGGCCTGCCCGCGAAGGCGGTGCAGTTCGCGGGGGAGGAGACGGACCCGGCCACGAAGCTGTTCCTCATCCGTGACGCCCTCGCGGCGTCGGGCGTCCTGTCGAGCGGGCTTGAGGGCCAGTACCCGTCGCGCCCCGGCCACTCCGCGGAGCGGGTCGACACGCTGGTGCAGCAGGAGAAGATGGTGGGCGACGACGAGCAGTTCGCCGTCGCGCTCGCCCTCATGGCGCGGCAGGCCGGCATCCCGGCGCGCGTCGTCATGGGCTTCTACCCCGGCAAGGACAGCAACTACACGGCCGGCGAGCCGTGGACCGTGCTGGGCAGCGACGTGCACGCCTGGGTCGAGGTGCCGACCTCGGAGTACGGGTGGGCGGCGATCGAGGCCGTGCCGGAGCAGAAGCCGCAGATCCAGCCGGAGCCCAAGTCGGAGCAGGTGCCCAAGCCGCCGGTGCTCCAGGAGCCGGAGCCGCCGGAGGAGCCCGAGCGCGTCGAGGCGGGCACGGTCGAGGACGACGAGGAGGAGGCCGAGAACGAGGCCTTCGACTGGCGCCTCGTGGGCCTGGTCGTGCTGATCGTCGGGATCCCGCTGCTGCTGATCGGCGGCCCGATCGTCGCGATCCTCGCGTACAAGGCGCGTCGTCGGGCCCGACGGCGCACGGCCGACGACGCTGCCGCCCGGATCAGCGGCGGCTGGCACGAGGTCGTGGACGTCGCCACGGACCTGGGCAGCACCGTCCCCCCGTCGGCCACCCGCCGGGAGGGCGCGTACCTGATCGCCGAGCAGTACCGGGCGCCCGGTACGCTCGCTCTCGCCCACCGTGCGGACGCAGGCGTCTTCGGGGAGGGCGAGCCCAGTGCCACGGAGGCGGACGACTTCTGGCGCGAGGTGGACGAGCTCGTCGCGGGGGTGCGGTCCGGTGTCGATCGGCGCCGCCGGCTCTTCGGGGCCCTGTCCCTGCGGTCGCTGCGTGCTCGCGCGACGTGGCGGCCGGGGCGGGCGCTCGGCCGGTTCGCGCGGGACGTCGGCGCCAAGGTCTCCGGGGTCGGTTCGAGGATCGTCTCCAGGGACGGCTCCAGGAGCAAGGAGAAGCGATGAGTGACGTGCAGTGCCCCGGCTGCGGGTCCACCCAGCGGGCGGGGGCGCCGTTCTGCGCCGTGTGCGGGCGCGAGTTCCCACGCACGGGCAGGCCGGTCGGGCCGCCCGCGGGTCCTCCGCGGGGCGCGTTCGACGCCGCGGCCGGCGTCGCCGGCCCGGGTGGCCCCGCGTCCCTCGTGCACACGGGCACCACCGAGCCCGAGATGATGACGGCCACGCAGGTGCCCGCGTACCTCGGGTCCTCGACGCCCGAGCCCGAGGCCGTACCCGTGTACGCGCACGTGGGCCGGCGCATCGTGGCGTTCCTGCTCGACGGCGTCGTGGCGGGGGTGCTCTTCGGGATCGTCTACGGCATCGGGTTCTCGACGATCGACCTGCCGTCGGGCGTCATCACGTCCACCGACCCGCGGTTCGCGGGGCTCGTCACCCAGATCCTCACCGTGGCGGGCCTCGCCTCCGCGGCGGCGGGCCTGTACTGGCTCGCCATGCTGATCTGGGAGGGCCTGACCGGCAAGACGCTCGGCAACCTGGTCATGGGTATCCGCACGCAGGGCGTCGACGGCGGCATGCCGATCGGGGTGGGCCGCGCGTTCCTGCGCTACCTGGTCGTCGCCGCCTGCGGGCTGGTGCCGTTCTTCGGCACGATCCTCGTGCAGCTCAGCCCGCTGTGGGACGGCGGCGGCCGCCGCCAGGGCTGGCACGACAAGGCCGGGAAGGCCGTCGTCGTGGACGCTCGCGCCATGCAGCGTGCCGCGGCGCCGCGCACCGCCAGCTTCGCCCCGGCCTCCGGCGGCCCGGCGGTGGGCCTCGCCGCGCCGCCGTCGGCGCCGTCCGCCGTCCTGCTGGGGGCGGTGGCGGCGCCGCCGACCCCGACGCAGCAGCCGGCGCCGCAGCAACAGGCGCACCAGCCGGTGAACCAGCCGCCGTACCAGCCGACGAACCAGCCGCCGTACCAGGCCCCTGCCGGCCCGCCGGCCGGCGTGCCGGACCCCTACGCGACGCCGGCCTACCAGCCGCTGGCCGGTCCGGCGTCGGGTGCGGGCGGGCTCATCACCGGGATCCCGGGGTCCACCGCCCAGCCGCCGGCGGGGCCGCAGCAGGCGATGCCCGACCCGCAGCAGCTCCAGCAGCAGTTCCAGCAGCCCCAGCAGCAGCCCCAGACCCAGCAGCCCGCCTCGGACGTCACGCCCGAGGTGTCGGAGCACACGAGCTTCGACACGCGCATGCAGTCGCGGGCGCAGCGCCAGGAGCTGCGCCCGGCGCCCGTCGTGGGCGTGGTGCTCGAGCTCGAGTCGGGCGACCGGCACACCGTCGACGGGCCGGCCCGGGTCGGCCGCAACCCGGAGGCGTCGGCGGGCGAGACCGTCACGCTCGTGCGGATCGACGACCCGACGCGGTCGGTGTCGAAGAACCACGCCGACCTGGACGTGGACTCCGCGGGCCTGTGGATCAACGACCGCGGGTCCACGAACGGGACCGTCATCTCCGTCGCCGGTCTGCCGCCGCGGGTGGCCGAGCCCGGCGCACGCGTCCGCGTGCCCATGGGGGCCACGATCCACGTGGGCGACCGTCGCATCGTCGTCCACCCGGGGGCGCACGCATGACCGACGACGACGCGCTCGTCCTGTCCTGGGGCAGCTCGTCGCACGTGGGGCGCCGGCGCAAGGTCAACGAGGACGGGTACCTGGCCGGGGCCGGCGTCTTCCTGGTGGCGGACGGGATGGGCGGTCACGACGCGGGCGAGGTCGCCAGCGCCGTCGCGCTCGACACCCTGAGCCCGCTGCAGGACGAGCCGAGGGTGGACGCCGACCGGGTGGCCGAGCTGGTCGCCCTGGCGCAGTCGCGGGTGCGGGCGATCGACACCGGCCCCTCGGGGCGGGGCGCCGGCACGACGCTCACCGGCGCGCTGGTCTCCGAGCAGGACGACGTCCCCTACTGGCTGTTCGTGAACGTGGGCGACTCGCGCACGTACCTGATGTCGAGCGGCGTGCTGGACCAGGTCAGCGTGGACCACTCCGAGGTCCAGGAGCTGGTGGACGCGGGGATGCTCACGGCGCAGGAGGCGCGGCTGCACCCGCGCCGGAACGTCGTGACGCGGGCGCTCGGCGCGGACTCCACGCCGATGCCCGACTTCCGGTACGTCCCGGTCGCCGCGGGCGACCGGGTGCTGGTGTGCTCCGACGGGCTGACCGTCGAGCTCACCGACGAGCGGATCGCCCGGGTGCTGCTCGAGCACCCGGACCCGCAGCGGGCGGCGAGCCGGCTCGTGGAGGAGGCGGTCGCGGCCGGTGGCCGCGACAACATCACGGTCGTGGTGGTCGACGTCACCCATGCGGTGGACGACGACGAGACCGCGACCAGCCCGCGGGGCGGGCAGGTGCTGGACGACGAGGACACGATCCCGACGCCCGAGGGCGCGTGGGGCCGGGCCTCGATGACCGGGGGGCAGGAGGTCGACGCATGATGACGGTGGGATACGTCGAGGGCAGGGCGCAGGCGCTGGTACGGGGGGACACCGTGCTGCTGCTGCCGGAGCCCGTGGAGCCGGAGGTCGTCTCGCGGCTCTGGGAGGCGCTCGAGGCGCCGGAGCAGGGCGGTGTCGTGTCCGTGGTCGGGGCGCTGACGGACGTCGCGGGGAGCCTGACGGCGGTGCCGCCCTTCGCGGTGGTGACGCTCGACGCCCGGGCGCGCGAGGCGCGCGTCGCCGTGCGCGGGACGTCCGCCGCGGTGCGGGTGCGGGCGGCGGGCGGCGACGTGGAGGTGTCCGGCGCCGGCGTGCTGATGTGGGCCGAGCGCGTGGTGGCGGAGGTGGCCTCGGTCGAGCTGGCCCTGGACCCCGGCCCTGCCGGGGACGGCCCGGTCTGGCCGTTGCAGGGCGGAGTGGTCCGCGCGGCGCTCCTGCGCCGGGCGCTGGACGGCGGCGACGTCGCGACCGCGGCACCCGCGGCGGCACCCGCGGCGGAACCCGCCGGGTCCGCCCCGGCCGCGCCTGCGGCGGGGCCCGCCGCACCCGCCCCGGCCGAGCCGCTCGGCGGCCTCGGGGGTTCCGACCCGGACGCCTGGCCGCTGCCGGGCCAGTCGAAGCTGCGCGCTCCGGCGCTGCCCGCGGTCGTCGCGGTCCCCTCGCAGGAGACGCTGATCGGGGGCGCCGACGGTGACCCCCTGCCGATCGCGACGATCTCCGCGCCCGGCGAGGGCGTGGCGGCCACCGGCGACGTGCCGGACGCCGCCGCCCCGGACGGGCCCGCGATCGCCGACGGCACGCCGGACGACGACGAGACCCCCGCGCCCGAGCGGCAGGAGCAGGGCGAGCCGAGCTCGGACACCGTGCTCGGCGGCGACGGGGACGACTACGACCACCTGTTCGGCGACACCGTGTTCCGCAGCGTCGAGGACGCGGCGGTGCGTCTCGCCGGCGACGAGGAGGGCGAGGTCGACGCCGCGCCGGACGCGTCGTCCGGGCCCGCGGCGGGCCCCGAGGCTCCCGCACCGGACCCCGCACCAGGCCCCGCGCCGGAGGCGTCCGCGCCCCCCGCCCCTCCCGCGCCCCCGGCGGCGTCGGACGGCGGGCTGATCGCGTCGATCCCGTTCGGCCCCGGCGCCCCGGGGACCCCGGCGGCCGCCTCCCGTGCCGCCTCCGTCTCCGCGGAGCCCCCGAGCGGACCACCCGCACCGTCCGGGCCCGTCGACGACCACGACGGCAACACGATCATGACCTCGGACCTGGCCGCGCTGCGCGAGGCCGCGGGCGCCGCGCTGCCGCAGTTCGGGGCGCCCGCGGCCCCCGGGGCCCGGGACGTCCTGGCGCTGGAGTGCCCGCAGGGGCACCCCAACCCGCCGACCCGTCAGCAGTGCCGCACCTGCGGCGTCCCGCTGGACGGCGACCCGGCGCTCTCGCCGCGCCCGCCGCTGGGCCGCGTCCGGATCGGGGCGGTCGACGGGGCCCCCGCGGGGGAGGACCAGGTGGTGGAGCTCGACCGCGACGTCGTCGTCGGACGCCGCCCCCGGTCCAGCACGACGTCGGCGGACCGGATGCCGCGGATGGTCACGGTCCCGAGCCCGCAGAAGGACATCTCCCGCTCGCACGTCCAGGTGACGCTCGAGGAGTGGCACGTGCTGGTGGAGGACCTCGCCACCACGAACGGCACCGTGCTGCTCCGCCCGGGACAGAAGCCCCGGCGCCTGCACCCGAACCAGAAGGAGATCGTGGTGGACGGCGACGTGCTGGAGCTCGGGGACGGCATCACCCTCGCGTTCGAAGGGATCTGGTGACTGGCGGATGAGCAGCAAGCGGGCACCCTCCGCGCCGCCGGAGATCCCGGGCTACACGTATCGCAAGGTCATCGGCACCGGCGGCTTCTCCGACGTCTTCCTCTACGAGCAGCACCGGCCGCGCCGCCAGGTGGCGGTGAAGGTGCTGCTCAAGGAGTGGTCGAACGACACCCAGCGCGCGGCGTTCGACGCCGAGGCCGACCTCATGGCGACGCTGGGGAACCACCCGTCGATCGTCACGATGTACGAGGCGGGGGTCGCCCCCGACGGGCGCCCCTACCTCGCGCTCGAGTACTGCTCGCGCCCGAACCTCGGCGCGCGCTACCGCTCGGAGCGCATGTCGGTGCCGGAGGCGATGCGCACGACGATCCAGATCGCGGGAGCGGTCGAGACGGCGCACCGCCTCGGCATCCTGCACCGTGACATCAAGCCGGCGAACATCCTGGTCACCCAGTTCGGGCACCCGGCGCTCACCGACTTCGGCATCTCGTCCACCGTGGACTCGGCGTCGGTCGCGGAGGGCATGTCCATCCCCTGGTCGCCCCCCGAGTCGTTCGGCGACCCGCCGGTCAGCGGCATCGCGACGGACGTGTGGGCCCTGGGCGCCACCTGCTACACCCTGCTCGCGGGGCGGACGCCGTTCGAGGTGCCGGGCGGGTCCAACTCGTCGGCCGACCTCATGGGCCGCATCGCGACCACCTCCCTGGCCGAGATCGGGCGCGGCGACGTCCCCGAGTCGCTCGAACGGGTGCTGCGCATCGCGATGGCGAAGCGGCCGGGGTCGCGGTACCCGACGGCGCTCGCGTTCGCGCGCGCCGTGCAGCAGGTGCAGGTCGAGCTGGCGCGCGACATGACCCCGATCGACCTCCTCGACGAGGCCGGGTCGGTGCTCGAGGACGAGGACGAGGCCGAGGGCACCCGGATGAACCGGGTCCGGGCGATCGACCCGGAGCAGCGCAGCGCGCCGCCGGGCCCGGCGGTGGCCGCCGTGCCCTATGCGCCGGTCCAGGCGCCGCCGTACCCGACGGCCTCCCCGGGCACCTCGTCGGGCTTCTCGTCGGGCTTCTCGTCGGGCTTCTCGTCGGGCACGGAGTCCGGGTGGGCGGCCCCGGCCACGGCGACCCCCGCCCCGGGGCGGGTGCCGACCGTCGACGCGGCGGGCGAGCCGTCCGACGCGTCGGTGGACGAGACGGTGTTCCGCACGGAGCGCCCGGCCGCGCCCGAGACGGACGACGATTCCGGGGCCGAGGCGCCCGCCGCGTCGCGGTGGGCGTGGCTGCTGGTCGCCGTCGGGTCGGTCCTCGTCCTCGGTGTCGGCGGTCTGATCTGGTGGCTGAACCGCGACGCCGGGACCGAGCCCACCGTGGCCGACCCCGGCCAGACGCAGGCCGCGGCGCCCGCCGACCCGCTCGGCGGCTACGTGCCGCCGGTGCAGGACCTGCAGGCTGTGGTCGAGGGCGACGAGGTCCTCGTGACCTGGGAGCCCCCGCGCGAGGCGGAGGAGGGCGACTCCTTCGGGTGGAAGCAGCTCTCGCTCACCTCGGAGTCGCAGTACACGACGACGGACGAGACGTCGGCCAGCGTCCCGGCGGATCCCGGCAAGGACGTGTGCGTGCAGGTCGTGGTGATCCGGGACGGCAGCAGCCTGTCGCAGGAGGAGCAGACCTGCGTCGCGGCCGGTGCGGACGCGAGCGAGGGGGCGACGGGCTGATGGGCGAGCTGGCGATCGAGTTCTGCGGCGAGTGGTTCAGGCCCTCGCCCGAGGTGCCGTTCGACATCGGTCGCGAGGGCGACCTGGCGATCGACGACAACCTGTACCTGCACCGCCGCTTCCTCCGCGTCACCTGCGACGACGACATCTGGTGGCTCACCAACGCGGGCTCGAACATCGCCGCCACCGTGAGCGACGTCCGGGGCGGCGTGCAGTCGTGGCTGCCGCCCGGGCACCGCCTGCCGATCGTGCTGCCGCACACGGCGATCGTCTTCACCGCCGGCCCCACCACCTACGAGCTCACCGTGACGCTCAGCGACGCGCCGTACTACGAGGTGCACCCGGAGGACCCGGGCAGCGGCGACACGACGATCGGGGCGGTGCAGTTCACCGTGAGCCAGCGCCAGCTCATCGTCGCGCTCGCGGAGCCCATGCTCCGGCGCGAGGGCACGGGCCTCAGCGAGATCCCGTCCAGCGTCGACGCCGCGCGGCGGCTCGGCTGGGCCACCACGCGCTTCAACCGCAAGCTCGACAACGTCTGCGACAAGCTCGACCGGATCGGGGTGAAGGGGCTGCGGGGCGGCCCGGGCGGCGCGGCGACCAACCGCCGGGCGCGCCTCGTCGAGCACGCCGTCACCTCCCGCCTCGTCACCGCCGACGACCTCCACCTCCTCGACCAGAAGGACGACGCCTGACGTGCGCATCAAGCTCACCCTGCACCGGTCGGACGACTCGGCCGTCGACGTGGCGGTCACGGCGGACGCCACCGCCACCGTCCGTGACGTCGCGGAGGCGCTGTTCTCCGGCGACCCCGGCCGCCGTGGCGCGGCCGCCCCGGAGAACCTGACGCTCCAGGTCGTCGGCGACGGCACGGCACAGCACACCGTGACCGCCGGCAGGGTGCTCACCCCGACGAGCGACCTGGTGCAGGCCGGGCTCCGGTCGGGGTCCGGGGTGTCGATCGTGCGGCTCTCCGACCAGTTCGTGCACAGCGGGCAGGACCGTGGGGCGGCCGTCGCCGTCCTGCGCGTGCTCGAGGGCCCGGACGCCGGGCGCGAGTTCCACCTGCCCGTCGGCACCTCCTACCTCGGCCGCGACCGGGGGATGGACATCCGGCTGCAGGACGCCCAGGTCTCCAAGCGGCACGCGCGAATCATCGTGGGGGAGCAGCTCGAGATCCACGACCTCGACTCCGCGAACGGGCTGGAGATGGGCGGCAAGCGGATGACCCGCTCCGTCCTCACGTCGTCCGACACCGTGACCGTGGGCCAGAGCGTCGTGTCGGTGGTGTCCCTGCACCGTTCGACGAGCCTCCCGCCCACCAGCCCCGTGGTGGAGTTCAACCGTTCGCCCCGCGTCGTCGCGCGGTTCGGCGAGCGCAAGATCACGGCGCCCAAGCCCCCGAAGCCGGTGCCTCCGGGCCGGCTCCCGTGGATCCCCATGATGGCGCCCGCCCTCATGGGCCTGGTGATGTTCGCGTTCTTCAACAACCCGCGGATGCTCGTGTTCATGTTCATGAGCCCGCTGATCATGCTGGGCGTCTACTACGACCGGCGGATCGCGCGGAAGAAGGACTTCGAGCGGGCGTCGGAGCTGTTCGAGGAGGCCGTCACCGCCACGCAGGAGCGGATCGCCCGGACGCACGCCGTCGAGCGGGCGGTGCGCCTGGCCGAGGTCCCGTCCCTCGCGGAGTCGCTCGACGCGGTGCGCCGCCTCGGCGGGCTCATGTGGACCCACCGGCCCGAGCACCGCGGCTTCCTCACCCTGCGCCTCGGCATCGGGGCGGCGCCGTCGCGCACCGAGTTCACCGAGCCGCGGGAGAACGAGGCGATCCCGGAGCACTGGGAGAAGGTGCTCGAGCTGCAGTCGCGCTGCTCGGTGATCGACGACGTGCCCGCCGTCGCCGCGCTGCGCTACGGCGGCAACGTCGGCCTGGCGGGGCCCGCCGGCATGGTCGAGTCCGTGGCGCGCGCCGCGCTGCTGCAGATGGTGGCGCTGCACTCGCCGTCGGAGGTGGTGCTCACGGCCCTGACGTCGCACCGCTCGCGCGAGGACTGGGAATGGCTCCAGTGGGTGCCGCACACCGGCTCGCCGCACAGCCCGCTGGGGACCTCGGACCACCTGGCCGCCGACCCGGGCCGCGGGCTCGCCCTGCTGACCCGCCTGGAGGAGCTCATCGAGGCCCGCGGGATCAGCCTGGACGGGCCGCCGCCGCTGGAGACGGAGCGGGATCCCGAGAAGGACCGCGGCGAGGCCGCGCCCAAGCCGGTGCTCCCGGCCGTGGTGGTGCTCGTCGAGGACGACACGCCGCTCGAGCGGTCGCGGCTCGTGCGGCTCGCGGAGCGCGGCCCCAAGGCGAACGTGCACGTCGTGTGGGTGGCCCCCACCGTGGAGCAGCTCCCCGCCGCGTGCCGGACGTTCGTGCTCCTCGACGCCCAGGAGGGCGCCGGCTCCGGCATGACGGGCGAGGTGCACTACGGCCGCCTCGCGTTCCCGGTGCGCTGCGAGGCGGCGGACCTGGCCACGGCGGCCGAGGTGGCCCGCATCCTGTCCCCGGTGGTCGACGTCGGCGCGCCCGTGGACGACGAGTCCGACCTGCCCCGCTCCGTGTCGTACCTGGCGCTCGCGGGCACGGACCTCGGCTCCGACGCGGCCGGCGTGGTCGAGCGGTGGCGGGAGAACCTCTCGCTCACGCCGCGCGACGGCTCGCCGCCGGTGCGCCGCAAGACGCCGACCAACCTGCGCGCCCTCATCGGGCACAACGGCGTCGAGCAGTTCTACCTGGACCTGCGCACCCAGGGCCCGCACGCGCTGGTGGGCGGCACCACCGGTGCGGGCAAGTCCGAGTTCCTGCAGTCGTGGGTGCTGGGCATGGCCGCGGCGCACAGCCCGGACCGCGTCACGTTCCTGTTCGTGGACTACAAGGGTGGCGCCGCGTTCGCGGACTGCGTGCACCTGCCGCACACGGTGGGCCTGGTCACCGACCTGTCGCCGCACCTGGTGCGGCGCGCGCTGTCGTCGCTGCGCGCGGAGCTGCACTACCGCGAGCACCTGCTGAACCGGAAGAAGGCCAAGGACCTCGCGTCCCTGGAGCGCACGGGCGACCCGGAGGCGCCGCCGAGCCTCATCATCGTGGTGGACGAGTTCGCGGCGCTGGTCGGCGAGGTCCCGGAGTTCGTGGACGGCGTCGTCGACGTCGCCCAGCGTGGCCGGTCCCTCGGCCTGCACCTCATCCTCGCGACGCAGCGGCCCGCGGGCGTCATCAAGGACAACCTGCGCGCGAACACGAACCTGCGCATCGCCCTGCGGATGGCCGACGAGTCGGACTCCAAGGACGTGCTCGGCGACACGATGGCGGCGCACTTCCCGCCGACGATCCCCGGCCGCGGCGCGGCGAAGACCGGTCCCGGCCGTCTCACGACCTTCCAGACCGGCTACGCCGGCGGCTGGACGAAGGACGAGCCGGAGCCGTCCCAGATCGACGTCGAGGAGATGGACTTCGGCACGGGCCGGCGCTGGGAGATGCCGACGGTCGCCCGGTCCGACGACGACGGCGACCCGGGGCCGAACGACATCGCGCGCATGGTGGCGACGATCCGCCACGCGGCGACGAGCGCGGGGGTGCCCGCCCCCCGCAAGCCGTGGCTGGAGGAGCTGGCCGCCACCTACGACCTGGCCCTGCTGCCCAACCCGCGCACGGACTCGCGCCTGCTGCTCGGCGTGCGCGACGACCCGCACGGGCAGGCCCAGCCGACGGTGCACTACGAGCCGGACGTCGACGGCAACCTCGCCGTGTACGGCACCGGCGGTACCGGCAAGAGCACCACGCTGCGCACGATCGCGGTGACCGCAGGCCTCACGGCCCGCGGCGGCCCGGTCCAGGTGTACGGCATCGACTGCGGCTCCGGCGGCCTGTCGATGCTGGAGAGCCTGCCGCACGTCGGCGCGGTGATCTCCGGCGACGACGAGGAGCGGGTGTCGCGCCTCATGCGGCGGCTCACCGAGATGCTCGACGAGCGCTCCGCGCGGTACGCGGAGGTGCGGGCGAGCACGATCGACGAGTACCGGCGCATCGCGAACCGCCCGGACGAGCCCCGCATCATCGTGCTGGTCGACGGTATCCAGTCGTTCCGGGACAGCTACGAGATCTTCGCGGGCCGGGGGTTCTCGGTCTACGGCGCGTTCTCCCAGCTGGCCACCGACGGCCGCCCCGTGGGCATCCACCTGGTGATGTCGGGCGACCGGGCCGTGGCGGTGCCGCCGGCGCTCGCCTCCACCGTGCAGAAGCGGATCGTGCACCGGATGGCGCGCGAGGACGACTACATGATGCTCAACGTCCCGAAGGACGTGCTGACCCCCGCGTCGGCGCCGGGCCGCGCGATCATGCACGGCCAGGAGGCGCAGATCGCGGTGCTCGGCGGCGACCCGAACGGCGCCGTGCAGTCGCGCGAGCTGGCCAAGCTCGAGCAGACCATGCGTCGCATGGGTGCTGTGCAGGCGCCCGGCGTGGCGCGGCTGCCCGACAACTTCACGCTCGACAGCCTGCCGGTGCGCACCGGCGAGCTGGCGACGATCGGCCTCCGCGACCTCGACCTCTTGCCGGTCGGGCTGCCGCTGCGCTCACCGTTCATGCTGGCGGGCCCGCCGGGGTCGGGGCGCACGACGGCGTTCGTCACGCTCGCGACGGCGCTGCGGCGCCGGGGCGGCACCCGCCTGGTGTACCTGTCGTCGCGGCGCACGAGCCTGGGCGCCCTGGACCTGTGGGACCAGCAGGCGGCCAACCCGGAGGACGTCGTCGAGCTCGTCAAGGAGCTCACGGAGGTGCTGAACGCCGAGAGCGTCGCGCCGGGCGGGCTCGCCGTGATGATCGAGAACTACACCGAGCTCACGGGCACCCCCGCGGAGAAGCCGCTCGAGGCGTTCGTGAAGCTCGCGGTGCGCAAGGAGCACTTCGTCGTCGGCGAGTCGGAGTCGTCCACCTGGTCGAAGGCGTTCACGCTGGCCGGCCCGTTCAAGTCGGGGCGCAACGGCATCCTGCTGACGCCCGGCGACACGGACGGCGACACCCTGATGAACACGCCGCTCGGGCGCATGCGGCGCAAGGACTTCCCGCCCGGCCGAGGGTTCCTCGTCACCGCGGGGCGCGCCGTCAAGATCCACGTGGCCCTGCCGGGCTGACGGGAGCAGGGAGATGGGGAGGTCTCCCCATTCCCCGACGTCGCGGGCTCTGGTTGAGTGAGCGGCGTCGAAACGTGAAGAGGTTGTCCGTCGGGGGCAGCCATGAATGAAGGAGCAGCACATGGTCGCAGAGGGTGGCAACGTCTTCGGTCTTGACGTCGAGGCGGTCCGGAGCCTGGCGAACGTCCTGCGGGAGCAGGCGGAGCAGGTGCGGACGACGGTCTCCACGATCACGTCGCAGATGGGTCAGACGGAGTGGAACGGTCCGGACGCGGTGCAGTTCCAGGAGGAGTGGGACGGGACGCACTCGGCGAAGCTGAACGAGATCGCGTCGGCGCTGGACGGGTACGCCTCGACGGCGGACAACAACGCGTCGCAGCAGGAGGACACCTCGAACTCGTACTGAGTTCGGGTGGGGGTCCCCGCTGCGGGGACGGACGAGGGGTGCGGACCACGGGCGTGGCGCCGCACCCCTCGCGGTCGGTGGGGGCGGCGGCAGGGCCGGGACGGAGCCCCGGTGGCGCACTCCGTCGTGCTCGCGGTCCGCCGGGGAGCGGCGCCGTTCCCTGACCGCTCCCTGGACGGTGGTATCGAACCGGATGGGTAGCGCTCCCCATTCCCGGATGCCCCGGGCTCTGGTTGAGTGAGCGGCGTCGAAACGTGAAGAGGTTGTCCGTCGGGGGCAGCCATGAATGAAGGAGCAGCACATGGTCGCAGAGGGTGGCAACGTCTTCGGTCTTGACGTCGAGGCGGTCCGGAGCCTGGCGAACGTCCTGCGGGAGCAGGCGGAGCAGGTGCGGACGACGGTCTCCACGATCACGTCGCAGATGGGTCAGACGGAGTGGAACGGTCCGGACGCGGTGCAGTTCCAGGAGGAGTGGGACGGGACGCACTCGGCGAAGCTGAACGAGATCGCGTCGGCGCTGGACGGGTACGCCTCGACGGCGGACAACAACGCGTCGCAGCAGGAGGACACCTCGAACTCGTACTGAGTTCGGGTGGGGGTCCCCGCTGCGGGGACGAACGAGGGGTGCGGCACACGGCAGAGAGGTGCCGCACCCCTCGAACGCTGGGTCGGTCGAGTGGTGCGGATCCCGGACGGACGTCCGGCGGGGTGTTGAGGAGGAGCTGTGGGCGAAGGGATGTACGGCGCCGATATCGAGGCGCTGCGTCTGCTCGCGGACAAGATCGCTGAGGGTGGCACCACGCTGGAGGCCGTCATCACCGCGGTCGAGACGGCCATGCCCGGTCCGGAGGGGTGGGACGGCCCCGACGCGGAGGGTTTCCGCTCGGAGTGGGGCGACACGCACGTCGTGCGCCTGCGTGACACGGCGAACCTGCTGCGCGACGTCGCGACGAAGGTGCGCGAGAACGCGGACGAGCAGGACACGACGTCGAACGACTACTCGGGCTTCGGCGGGGCCACGGGCAGCGGCACCGGGAACGCCGGCGGTGGCGGCGGCGGTGGCGGTGGCGGCGGGGTCGGCGACGAGGAGGCGGAGGGCGGGGAGAACCCGCTGTCGTCGCCCGGGGCCGACCCGACGCGGACGCCGACCGACACCACCGACCCGGACCACCACTGGACCGACGGCTACGAGGGCGGCGAGCACCGCGGTCCCTCGTACCAGGCCGAGAACCAGATCCGGACGGGCGAGAACGGCACCGGTACCGGTGAGGGCGACGGCACCGGCGACGGCACGGGTGACGGCACCGGCAACAACAGCAACCTGACCAGCTCGGAGAAGGGGAACGTCGGCGAGACGCTCCTCGAGGGGGAGACGGGCGGCTTCGTCGGGTACGAGGCGGGCGCCGAGGGCGAGTTCGGCTCCGAGGACGGCGTGCACGGCTCGGGCGAGGCGGGCGTGGCCGCCGGTGCCGGGTACGACGCGTCCGGCGAGGTGAGCATCTCGGAGAACGGCCTCGTCGCGGAGGGCTCCGTCGGCGGCAGCGCCGGCGTGAGCGCGAACGCGAGCGGCCAGGTCGGCGTCGGGGAGCACCTGACGGCCGAGGGGTCGGCCGACGCGCTCGTCGGCGCCCGGGCTGAGGCGACCGGTGGCGTCTCCGTGGGTCCGCACGGCCTCGGTGCGAGCGTCGGTGTCGACGCCTTCGCGGGTGCCGAGGCGGGCGTGGACGGATCGGTGAACATCGCGGGTGCGCAGGTGGGGGCCGGCGCGGAGGTCTACGCGGGTGTCGGCGTGACCGCCAACGCGGACGTCAACGTCGGCTGGGACAGCGTGGGTGTCGACCTGGAGCTGGGTGCCGCGCTCGGCGTCGGCGCCGGCTTCGACGTCTCGTTCGACTGGTCGCCGTCGGAGACGGTCGACGCGATCGGTGACCTCGGCGGTGACTTCGTCGACGGGATCACCGGTGGATGGTGGTGACCCGTCATGGCAGCGACTGATTGGATGAGGACATGAGCACAGTCACCTACCCGAGCGAGACGTTCCCGGGCTTCCCCGAGATCTCCATGGACTGCCCGGAGGGCTGGGCGCCGCACCCGGTGCCGGCCGCGCAGCTCGCCATCGTGCAGCAGCGGCCCGACGGGGAGTTCCGCCCCAACGTCGTCGTCGTGATGCAGCGGCTCAGCGGTGACCAGACGATCGAGGAGGTCATCCAGCAGGCCGTCGAGCGGCTGGAGGCGACCCCCGGGTACGAGGAGGTCGGCCGCATCCGCACGACGCTCGCCGGGGCCCCCGCGGCCCGGATCGAGGGCGCGTGGTCCACGGAGGAGACCGGCACGGTCGCCCAGGCCCTGCGCATCGCCGTCATCGAGCACGACGGCGTCCGGGACGTCGTCGAGGTCACGGGGACGTGCGCGGGATCGCAGGCCACCGAGGTCTGGCAGACCGTCCGGGCCATCCAGGACAGCGTCGAGCTGGTCGCCCGATGACGGCCGAGGACCGGGGGGCCCAGCGCTTCGCGGTGGTCAGCCGCGTCGTCGTGCTCGTCGTCGGCATCGCCCTCCTGGCCTTCGGCGCCCTCGCGCTCGCCTCCGGCAGCACGGTGCTGGGCATCGTGCTGATCGTGGTGGCGGCGCTGCTCGTCATCGCCCGAGGGGTCTGGACCGCGGTGCGCGGCACGCGCGCCGTGGAGGCCGGCAGGGAGAAGGCCCAGGTGCCGGACGCCCCGGTCGTGGCGCCGGGCTCGGCGTCGCCCGTCGACCGTGTCGTGGCCGACCTGGTCGGGATGAACAGCGACGGCCTGCCCTACCGCATCGACGCGACGCGGTCGGGGGACGACGTCGAGGTCGAGGTCCGGTGGAAGTCCGAGGAGCTCCGCTGGCAGACGCTCTTCGTCCGCGGGCGGGTAGCGTACGCGTGGCGCATGGAGCTGACGCTCGACCCGGCGAAGGCGCAGTACAAGTTCACCGAGTACTCCGGGACGGCGTCGACCAACGCGGGCTTCGGCCCCGGCGGCGTCTACGCCCGCGGCGACTGGAACTGGAAGCGGGGCAAGACGGCGTTCCAGACGTCGGCCTCGTTCCGCGAGGGCGCCGACGGCCAGATCGTCGTCGCGGACGCCAGCGGCGCGCGGGCCTCCTGGGAGGGCGCGACCATCATCCGCCCCGCCGACGCGAAGAAGCCGGTCTTCACCGTGCTGCGCAACCACGGGTGGCGCCCCCGGGCCGACTGGGCCGGCTCGCGCATGTTCGAGAACTAGCCACACCCATCGAAGGACACCTATGAAGCAGATCCGCACCCGACGTCGCGCGCGCCTCGCGCTCGCGGCCCTGATCGTGGCGCCGGCTCTGGCCGCGTGCTCGTTCTCGGCCGGCGAGCTCGAGCCCGTGGGGGGCGACGCCGAGGCGTCGCAGCCTGCCGAGGAGTCGGCGGAGCCGACCGAGTCGGCTCCCGAGGAGACGGCCGCCGCCGAGCTCACGACCATCCACGCCGAGCACATCGCGGCGCGGGTCCCGGCCGACTGGCAGCAGGTCGGCGACGCGGACGGCTGGTCCTACGTGCACCAGAAGGCGAACGACTCCGGCGGCGTCGCCGGTCGTGTCGGCTTCATGCCGGGCGGCTCCGCGATGACCGCGCAGGAGTCGGTCGACTGGTACGTCAGCCAGGTCGAGGGCAAGGGCGTCACGGACGAGAACTACGCGCCCGTGACGACGCTCCGCGACGAGCCGGAGCGCGCGAACACGTCGTACACCTACTCGTCCGGCGGCGAGACGTACACCTCGGTGGTGTGGGGGCTCGTGGACGGCAAGGGCATCCCGTCGCTCGTCCAGCTGTCCGGCACCCAGGACATCATGACCGAGGACTTCGTCACCGGTTTCGACCAGTCGCTCAACCTCAACGGCGACTGGGAGGGCAAGGCCGCCGGCTGACCGGCTCCCGACCGCGCGCAGGGGCGGTGCGACCTCAGGGTCGCACCGCCCCTGCGGCGTCCCGGGTGGCGAGGCGCGACGCGCGGGCCTGCCGGGTGCCGTCGGCCGTGAGGATCACGAGCGCCACCCACACGAGCACGAACCCGGCCCAGCGGGTGGGCGGCATGTGCTCCCCGAAGACCAGCAGGCCCAGCAGGAACTGGAGCACCGGGGTCAGGTACTGCAGCATCCCGACGACCGACAGCGGCAGCCGGCGCGCGGCGGCCGAGAAGAGCAGCAGGGGCAGCCCGGTGATGACGCCGCAGGCGGCGAGCAGGAGCGCGTGCCCCACGCCCTCGGTCGTGAACGTGCCGACGCCGGTGACGCCGAGCACCACGAGGTATGCCAGGGCGAACGGGGTGGCCACGGCCGTCTCCGCGGCCAGGCCGGGCAGCGCGCCGACGTCGCGCCCCACCCGGTTCTTCACCAGGGAGTAGAGCCCGAAGGCGCCCGCGAGAACGAGGGCGATCCACGGCAGGCCGCCCACGCCCGTGGAGATCACCACGACGGCCGCGGCTCCGAACCCGAGCGCGACCCACTGCGCCACGCGCAGGCGCTCGCGCAGCACGAGCACGCCGAGGAGCACGGTCAGCAGCGGGTTGATGAAGTACCCGAGGGCGGCGTCCAGTACGTGGCCGGAGAGCACCGCGTACACGTACGTGGTCCAGTTCGCGATGATCAGGACGGACGCGACGGCGAGCGCGCCCATGACGCGCCCGTTGCGCAGGACGGCGAGGAACGACCCGAACGTGCGCGTGACGAGCAGGAGCACCACGCAGAACACGAGGCTCCACACCACGCGGTGGGCGATGATCTCGACCGGGCCGGCGGGCTCGAGCAGCGGGAAGAAGAGGGGCATCGCGCCCCACAGGACGAACGCCGAGAGGCCGAGCGGCAGCCCCCAGCGGTCGGGGGAGGAGGGGGACGTCACCGCCTCAATGTAGGGCCCCGGCGTACCCCGCGTGCGGTCGTGACGGGGGCCACGGCGGGACGATTTCCGCCGGGGCCCTCCGGGGCGTTATGGTTCTACCCGCGAGCTCGTCCGCGAGCCCGCACGGCAGGTTGCCCGAGCGGCCAAAGGGATCTGACTGTAAATCAGACGGCTCAGCCTTCGGGGGTTCGAATCCCTCACCTGCCACCGCGACGGACGGGGCGCCACCCTCGGGAGGCGCCTCGTCCGACGTCTGGAGGGGCCTGCACGGCCCCGGTGCACGATGTGATCGAGCGGGCATCCCGCGGATTTCATCAGGTGCCGAGAGCCGTGTAGAGTCTTCTCCGCTGCCCCGATAGCTCAGTCGGCAGAGCGTCTCCATGGTAAGGAGAAGGTCAAGGGTTCGATTCCCTTTCGGGGCTCTGTGATGTGACGCGGGACCGTCGTCCTTGTTCGAGGATGCATGGTCCTGCGTTCCGTCACGCGCGGCGGGGTAGCTCAGCTGGTCAGAGCGCACGACTCATAATCGTGAGGTCGCGGGTTCGAGCCCCGCCCTCGCTACCGACACCATCACGGTTCGACGGCCGGCGTCGGACCGGCCTGTTCCTTGATTCACGTGGCGCCTTCCGGGGGCGCGAGAGGTGACACACCATGGCTGCCAAGAGCGCGGACGTCCGCCCGAAGATCACGCTGGCCTGCGTGGACTGCAAGGAGCGGAACTACATCACGAAGAAGAACCGTCGTAACGACCCCGACCGTCTCGAGCTGGCGAAGTTCTGCCCGCGCTGCGGCAAGCACACGTCGCACCGCGAGACCCGCTGACGCAGCTCTCGACGGATCACCGCACCGACGTGGCGAACACGCTTCCCGATCGAGGCTTCGCTGGCCGCGAGTACCCGGCCACCGCCCCCTACTCGGTAGGGCGCGAGAAGCTCCGTGAGTTCGCCTCCGCCGTCGGTGCCGCCCACCCCGCGCACCACGACCTCGTGGCAGCGCGGGGTCTCGGCTATCCGGACCTGGTCGCGCCCCCCACGTTCGCCGTCGTCGTCGCGCAACGGGCCGAGGCGCAGTACGTCCAGGACCCGGCCGCCGGGATCGACTTCTCGCGCGTCGTGCACGCGGACGAGAGGTTCACGCACCACCGGCCGATCGTCGCGGGCGACGAGCTGGTCACCGTGCTCCACGTGGACTCGGTGACCGAGCGGGCGGGCATCGCGATGGTGACCACGCGCTGCGAGATCTTCGCGGCCGCGGACGGCGCGGCCGACGACGGCGCCCGCGAGCCCGTCGCGACCGTCAGCTCGAGCCTGGTGATCCGCGGGGAGGACTCCTGATGGCACACGAGCAGCCCCGCCCCGTGCTCGCGGACCTCGCCGTCGGCGACGTCGTCGCCACCGGCACGGTCGAGCTCGACCGCGCCCGCCTCGTGCGCTACGCCGGGGCCAGCGGCGACTTCAACCCGATCCACTGGGACGAGTCCTTCGCCACCGGCGTCGGGCTGCCCGGCGTCATCGCCCACGGCATGCTCACGATGGGTTCCGTCGTCGGCGTCGTCGCCGACTGGGCGGGGGACCCGGGCGCCGTCGTCGCCTACCAGACCCGCTTCACGAAGCCGGTCCCGGTGCCGCGCGACGGTGGCGCCGTCGTCGAGGTCTCCGCCGCCGTCGGCGCGATCGACGCCGACGCCGGGACGGTGCGGGTCGACCTCACGGTGACCCACGAGGGCGCCAAGGTGCTCGGCCGCTCGCAGGCCACCGTCCGCCTCTCCTGATTTCCGCCGTCCGTCCCCCGGGCGTGGCCGGATCTCGTCGCGATCTCGCGCGACGAGATTTTTTACGTCTATCACTTCCCATGAAACGGGATTTCACGGTTCGATGACGAGGTGCGCCCCGAGCGCACTCCGTCCTCGAGAGGAGCACTCCCCGTGAGATCCGTACGACGACGCACCACCGGGCTGGCAGCCGCCGGCCTCCTCCTGCCCCTGATCACGATCCCCGCGGTCGCCGCGGGGGCGGGGCCGTCCACCGCCCCCACGTCCGACGTGACCTGCGACGCCGTCGTCGCCGCGCCGGACCGGGAGTCCGCGTTCGCCGCGGCGAGCGACGCCACCGGGGTCCCCGCCGACCTGCTCAAGGCCGTCTCCTACATGGAGTCCCGCTGGGACCAGCACGCCGGCACCCCCAGCATCGACGGCGGCTACGGCCTGTTCAACCTTCTCGACCACGCGCCCGAGGCGCCCGACGGGGCCGGCAAGGACGCCACGCCCCGCGCCGCCGTGAGCGAGCTCGACCGCGCCGCCGCCCTGACCGGGCTGCCCGTCGCCGAGCTGAGGTCCGACGCCGCCGCGAACACCTGCGGCGCCGCCGCGCTCCTCGCCTCCTACCAGGAGGACGCGGGCGAGGGCGCGGGCGACCTCGCGTCCTGGGGAACGGCCGTCGCGCGGCTGGGCGGCTCGCCGTCGTTCGCCGCGCGGGTGTACTCGACCCTGCGGAAGGGCGAGAGCCGCACGACCGACGACGGCGGTCTGGTCACCCTCGCCGCCCGTCCGGACGCCGTCCTGCCCGAGGCGTCCGCGTCCGCGGCGAGCGACCCTGCCGCCGACTGCCCGCCCGACCTGGGCTGCGACTGGATCCCGGCGCCGTACGCGAAGGGCAGCGCCGACCTGCCCGACGACACGGGCAACTACGGCAACCACGACCAGGCCGACCGCACGGGCGAGGGCGGCCCGTCGATCGACTACATCGTCATCCACGACACCGAGGGCGGGTACGACGGGACCCTGAACATGGTCCAGGACCCGAACTACCTGGCGTGGAACTACACGCTGCGCTCGTCCGACGGGCACGTGGCGAACCACCTCGAGCCCTCCGACGTGGGCTGGCATGCCGGCAACTGGTACATGAACATGCACTCGATCGGCCTGGAGCACGAAGGCTGGGCCGGCACGTCGGGCTGGTTCACGGAGGCGCTCTACCAGTCGTCCGCGCAGCTCGTGCGGTACCTGGGCGAGAAGTACGACGTCCCGCTCGACCGCGCGCACGTCATTGGGCACGACCAGATCCCCGGCATCCTGCCCGGCTACACGAAGAGCGTGCACTGGGACCCGGGCCCGTACTGGGACTGGGAGCACTACTTCGAGCTGCTCGGTGCACCGATCGGCGGCGGGCTGGACACGACGACGGACGTCGCGCCCGGCGACGTCGTCGAGGTGGTCGCCGGCTACGACGACAACGCCAACCCGGTCACGGGGTGCGAGCAGGCGTCGCCGGGGTCCGGCGACTGCGTCGCGGGCGCCGGCACCAACTTCGCGGTCGCGTACCAGGAGCCGTCGCTCGACGCCCCCTACGCCCGTGACCCCGGCTGGAAGCCGGGCGGCGCGGACGGCACGACCTACGCCAGCGACATCAGCGCGCGCGTCACCTCGGGCCACAAGCTCGTCGTCGCGCAGGTGCGGGACCAGTGGCTGGGCGTGTGGTGGGCCGGGTCGCTGGCCTGGATCCACAACCCGGCGGACCGCCCCGTGGTCGTGCCGAGCACCGGGCAGACGGTGACCGTGAGCGGGGACGAGGCCGCGGCCATCTACGGCCGGGCGTACCCGGAGGGCGCGGCGTACCAGCCCTACCCGGGCATCGCCGAGCAGGCGGTCACGCCGATCGAGTACACCATCGGGGCCGAGCAGAGCTACGTGGTGTCCGACGACTCGGTCTCGACCGACTACTACTACGCCACGTCGTTCGACGGCTCCGTGCCCGACGACCGCACGGACGTGCGCGGCGAGGACGCCTACTACCAGCTCTGGTACGCGCACCGGCAGGTGTTCACCCGGGCCGCCGACGTGACCCTGCACGACCCCGTCGTCACCGACGTCGAGGCGCCGAGCGTCGAGGGCAGGGCGAAGATCGGCAAGGTCCTCACCGTCGACCCGGGGGAGTACCTGCCCGGGGACGGCACCGACGTCGACGTGCAGTGGCTGCGCGACGGCGAGCCCGTGCGCGGCGCGGACGGCTCGCGGTACCACCTCACCGGTCGTGACCGCGGCGCGGACATCTCGGTCGAGGTGACCGTGTCGGCGCCCGGCTACACGTCGGCGACGTTCACGTCCGACGCCGTCGGCCCGGTCCGTCCGCACTGACGTCGAGGTAGCCCGGCCCTCGCCGAGGTAGTTCGCACATCTGTGCGAACTACCTCGGCGAGGTTCGTGCTACCTCACCAGTTGGGGGTGGCCCCGGGGACGTTGCGGGGCAGCTTCACCTGGTGCGGGTGGATGACGTAGGCGATGCCGTCGGTGGACGTCTGCCACACGCGCTCGAAGTTCTCGCGGGTGTAGACGCTGCGCACGTCGGCGTCGGTCGCCTTGTTGGGGTCGTTGATGACCGGGTCGCCCTCGGCGGTGAAGCCGACGATGGTCACGAGGTGGCCGTCGGTGCCGTAGCCGGCCTCGGGCATCTCCTCCTCGGCGAAGTGGATCGACACGACCAGCGGGATGCCCGCCGCGACGAACCGCTCCGCCTCGGCCAGCGACCGCAGGCGGGTCACGAACGACTCCAGCCCGAACCGGTGCGCGTAGGCGGTGTTGAACGGCCAGTTGCCCGAGCCCTCGTACGTGTAGTCCCACGTGTTGATGGCGGCGTAGGCGACCTGGGGGTCACCGTTCGGGGCCACGATGTCCTCGAGCTCCGACGCCGGCACCTGGTGCTTCCTGCCGTAGGAGTACTGGATCATCGTCGTCGACGTCGGGGAGCACCACACCTGGCCGCCGCCGCCGAACTCCGGGTACTCGCCGATGTGGGTCAGCTGCGAGTAGCCGGGCACGTCGAGCTCGACCGCGCGCCCCAGCGTGAAGTCGCTGGTGCCGGTGTAGGCGGAGTCGGGCAGGTACTCGTTGGTCATGGTCGTCACGCCCGCCAGCCGCGGGGTCGCGGTCGACCCGGCCGGCCGGTAGAGCGTGACCCGGGTCTGGAACGCCTCGGGCTCGCGCCCGGACTTGGCGACGTACGTGTCGGTGAACAGGTACGCGTCGTCGTCGTTCTGACCGTCCACGGAGGTGCGGTGGATGTCGCCCACGCCGCCGTCGGCGGGCTCGACGTCGTCGCCGGACGCCCAGCGCCCCATGACGAACCACTTGGTCCACGCGCCGTCGGCCTTGCGTCCGCGGAACTCGACCTCGACCCACGTGCCGGTGGGGGTGGTGGCGTTCCAGGACGTGAGGGACTCGTCGACGGCGTACCCGGTCTCGACGACCGGCGACGTCCAGGTGCCCGTCTCGTACTCGACCGCGGCGCCGTCGCCGAACGGGTCGGTGTACTCGGTCCTCGGGCCGCCGGGACCACGCAGGCCGAGGGTGCCGTGCGCCCCGGGCCGCAGGTTCTCCCACTCGCCCTGCCGCAGGTCGTCGATGCCCTGCCAGTGGGTGGTGGTGATCTTGTGGCCGGTCGGCCCCGGGTCGTCCGTGGGGGCCGCGCCGGCCGCGCCCGCGGTGGGTGCGATCACCGCCCCCGCCGCCAGTGCCGCCGTCGTCGCTCGCATCCAGCTCCTTCGTGCCGTACCTCGCGCCGTGCCTCTCATGGGTCCTCCCCGCAGGCGGGGGCGGTGGACGGTCCCCACCGCCCTGATGGCGAAGACTTTCCCAGATCGTGTGGTCCGTGTCACGGGTTTGCGAGCAGCCCGTGCCCTGCGGTCGCCGTGCGAGGCGGTGCGGTCCCGTGGCGCCGACGGGGCTCCGGTGCGAATCTGGGGGTCGTGGCCAAGAACAGGAAGCTCGTGACCGGCGTCCGCCGACGGGGCTCGTGGGGCACGACCGTGGGGTCCGCGGTGGCCCTGGGCGCGCTCGTCGTCGGAGCCGGGGTGGGGGCCGCGGTGGCGCAGGGCGCGATCTTCGTGGACGAGACGTTCACGGGCGCGACGGCGGACCCGCTGTTCTCCGCCTACGGCTCCGCGTGCCTGACCGGCGCCGCACCGGGCAACCCCACGGCGGGGGCCCACCCGCTCGAAGGCTGCGACCCCGCGCGGACCGTGAACTCGCCGCCGCTCGACGGTGCCCCGGACGGCTACCTGCAGCTCACCGACGCGTCGAACGACCAGTCGGGCGCGGTGCTGTTCGACACGCCGATCCCCGCGGAGCAGGGCCTGGTGGTCCGGTTCGAGCAGTGGCAGTACGGCACGACGACGGCGGACCCCGCGCCGGCCGACGGCATCGCGTTCTTCCTGGTCGACGGCGAGGCCGAGCTGGTCGCCCCCGGCGCCTTCGGCGGGAGCCTGGGGTACGCGCAGAAGCGACCCGACGGGATCCCCACCAACGAGATCATCCCGGGCGTGGAGGGTGGCTATCTCGGCATCGGGCTGGACGTGCTCGGCAACTTCTTCGGGGACTGGGAGGACCGCGGTCTCGGCTGCCCCGCGGGGCAGGGGTCCCCGGCGGGGACAGGGTTCCGGATCCCGGAGCCGGAGAAGATCACCGTGCGCGGCCCCGTGCTGGGCGACGACACGACCCAGGGCTACTGCTTCCTCACGTCCACGGCGGAGAACCTCGACGACCCGGCGGCGACGTCGTGGCCCTCGACGCTCCCCGTGACCCTCCAGGGCACGACGTCGTCGCTGCCCGACGGGATCTCCGCGGCAGAGGCCGCAGCGATCCTGGAGGACGACAAGCGGACCGTCGAGGTGACGGTCAGCCCGGCTCCCGACCCGCGCGTCACGGTGTCGATCGCCGGCCCCGGCGGCGACCTCCAGCAGGTCCTCGACATCCCGGCCCCCGAGCCCGTCCCCGCGACGTACAAGTTCGGCTTCTCCGCCTCGACCGGTCAGTTCACCGACGTCCATCTGATCCGCAACGTCGTGCTGGAGTCCGTCGACCCGTCGCCGATCCTGACGCTCACGAAGGTGGCGGACGACCCCGGCCCGTACCGGCTGGGCGACACCGTCACCTACACCTACACGGTCACCAACTCCGGGCTCGCCCCCGTCACCGACCTCGAGGTCCTCGACGACCGCATCCTCGACGTCGTCTGCGACGCCACGACCCTCGGCGGGCTCGACGACGCGCCGGAGAACGAGACGACCTGCCGAGGCGAGTACACGATCACCGCCGCCGACGTCGACGCCGGCGAGGTGGTCAACACCGCGACCGCGTCCGGCGACGGCGGCGGGGCCATCTCACCCCCGGTGAGCGAGACCGTGCCGGTCGTCGCGCCGTCGCCCTCGCCGAGCCCGTCCCCCTCGCCGAGCCCGTCACCGACCCTGAGCCCGTCGCCGACGCCCTCCCCGACCTCGCCCTCGGCGGGCCCGTCGCCCAGCCCCAGCGCGGCGGCCCCCGTGGTGCCGCCCGCGACCAGCGGCCCGACGAGCCCGGGCGAGCTTCCCCGCACGGGTGCGGACCTCGGCCCCCTGGCCCTCCTGGCAGCCGTCCTCGTCGCGGCCGGAGCGCTCACCGTGGGTCTGGTGCGTCGACGACACTGACCCGCCGTCCGGGTTCTCACGGGGACGCGCGGGCCCGACCGGGCCGTGGGCCAGGGCGGTCCGGACGGCTCAGGCGGTCCGGACGGCTCGGGCGGTCCGGACAGCTCGGGCGGCTCGGACGGCTCGACGATCGGGGTCGTCCTCGCGGTCCCGGGGACGGTCGAAGCGGACCGCGAGCACGGCCGCGACGGCGAACGCGACCTGCGGCCCGGCGATGACGCGGTCCTGCGTGTCGTCGCCCAGGGAGAGCTGGACGATGCTCCCACGGCCGCGACCACCGTGAAGACGACCATGGTCACCCGCCCTGGCGCCTCCCCTGGCGTCGACGCCGCCGCCGTCCCGCTGCCCGCACCCGTCGAGGGGCGGTGTGATCTGCGTCGCTGCGGTTGGCAGCGGAAGTCTCGGCACCTAAGTTAGGCGAGGCTGACCTAACCCGATCCTCGTAAGGAGCCCCGTGACGATGCCCTCCGCCCTGCTCGGAGCCGCGACCGCGGCCGACTACGCCGGCGCGCTGCACGCCGTCGTGGACGACGTGGCCGCCCGCGTCGAGACCGCCCGCCAGCCGTTCTGCGGTGCGAGCCGCCGCGAGCTGCAGGCGCTCGTCGACGCCGTCGACCTCGACGGGCCGCCGGTCGGGACGCCCGACGCGCTGCGCGAGAGCGCCGACCTCTACGCCTCGCACGCCGTCTGGTTCCACCACCCCGCGTACGCCGCGCACCTCAACTGCCCGGTGGCGCTCCCCGCGGTCGGGGCGGAGGCGATGCTCGCCGCGATCAACACGTCCGTCGACACGTACGACCAGTCCACGGTCGCGACGCTCATGGAGCAGCGCCTCGTCGGGTGGACGGCCGGCCGCATCGGCTTCCCGGGCGGGAGCGACGGCGTCTTCACCTCGGGCGGCACGCAGTCCAACCTGCAGGCGCTGCACCTGGCGCGCGAGGCCGCGCTCACCGGGCCCGACGGCGCCCGGCTCGGCGGCGCGGCGCGGCGCGAGCGGCTCGGCCGGCTGCGGGTGCTCGCCACGACCGCCGGGCACTTCAGCGTGGCGCGCTCCGCGCTGCTGCTCGGCCTCGACGACGACGCCGTGATCGGCGTCGGCACCGACGCCGAGGGCCGTCTCGACCCGGGCGCGCTGGCCCGGGCCCTGGTCGACGTCGAGCGGGCGGGCGACGTCGTCATGGCCGTCGTCGTCACCGCGGGGACCACCGACCGCGGGTGCGTCGACCCGATCGCCCCGGTCGCCGACCTGTGCGACGCCGTCGGGGCCTGGCTGCACGTCGACGCCGCGTACGGCGGCGGGCTGCTGGTCTCGCCGCGCCGTCGCCACCTGCTGGACGGCGTCGAGCGGGCACGCAGCGTCACGGTCGACTTCCACAAGACGTTCTTCCAGCCGGTCTCCTCCAGCGCCCTCCTGGTGCGCGACGCCGCCGACCTGGCGCGGGCCGCGTGGCACGCGGACTACCTCAACCCCGCCGAGGAGGCGGGGGAGCCGAACCCCGACCTCAACCTCGTCGACCGGTCGCTGCAGACCACGCGCCGGTTCGACGCGCTCAAGCTGTGGGCCACCCTGCGCGCCGTGGGCGCGGACGGGATCGGCGACATGGTCGACGCCGTCTGCGACCTCGCCGCGGCCGTGCACGCCGACCTCGCCGAGGACCCCGACCTGCGGCTCCTCGCCCCCACCGACCTGTCCACCGTGCTGTTCCGCTACCAGCCCGGCGGCCTCGACGACGCGCAGGCCGACGCCCTCGTGCCGCGCGTGCGGCGCGTGCTGTTCGACTCCGGCCGCGCGCTCGTCGCGAAGACGGTGATCGACGGGCGTCCGTGCCTCAAGCTCACGCTCCTCAACCCGGACGCGACGCTCGACGACGTCCGCGGCGTGCTCGACCTGGTGCGCGCCACGGCGCAGGGGCTGCTCGCCGGCGAGGAGCTGCTCGACCTGGACGCGCCGCCGTGCCGGGGCGTCCACCCGCGCCTGACCCGCGCGTCCGCCGCGCCCACCGACCCCGCCCTCGAGGAGGTCGCCCGATGACCCGCCCGACCGACCGTGCCCACGACCGTGCCCACGACCGCACCTACGACCTCGTCGGCATCGGCGTCGGGCCGTTCAACCTGGGCCTCGCCGCGCTCGCCGACCCGCTCGACGACGTCGACGCCGTCTTCCTCGACCGGCGCGAGGGCTTCAGCTGGCACCCCGGGATGATGCTCGAGGGCGCCACGATCCAGGTGCCGTTCCTGGCCGACCTGGTGACGATGGCCGACCCCACGTCGCCGTACTCGTTCCTCGCGTTCCTCAAGGACACGGGCCGGCTGTACCCGTTCTACATCCGTGAGTCCTTCTACCCGCTGCGTGCCGAGTACGACGAGTACTGCCGCTGGGCGGCCGACCGGCTCACCACCCTGCGCTGGGGCCGTGACGTCACGGCGGTGGACCGGGACGAGGAGACCGGTGACCTGGTGGTGACCGCCCGCCTCTCCGCCGGCCCGGACGGCACGGCCCGCACGGAGACGTACCGTGCGCGCCACGTCGTCCTGGGCGTCGGGACGACGCCGCAGCTCCCCGGACCGCTCGCCGCCCTGGCGGCGGAGGCGGCCCGGCACCCGGGCGCCGGGCCGGTCGTGCACAGCGCCGACTACCTGCCGCACCGCGCCGCCCTCGCCGCGTCGGGCGCGGTGACCGTCGTCGGGTCGGGGCAGTCGGCCGCCGAGGTGTACCGCGACCTGCTCGAGGACGCAGCGCCCGACGCCCACCGCGTGGACTGGGTGACCCGCTCGCCGCGCTTCTTCCCGATGGAGTACACGAAGCTCACGCTCGAGATGACGTCGCCGGAGTACACCGACCACTACCGCGCGCTGCCCACCGAGCTGCGCGAGATCCTCGGCCGCGAGCAGCGCGCGCTGTACAAGGGGATCAGCGGCGACCTCGTGGACGACATCTACGACACGCTGTACCGCAAGTCGGCCCTCGGGCGAGAGGTGCCGACCACCCTGCTGTCGGACACGGAGGTGGTCGCGGCGCGCTACGAGCCCGACGACGGAGCCGACGGCAGCACCGACCGTGCGGGGGAGTACGTCCTCACCCTGCGGCACGGCCAGCTCGGCACGACGGCGGAGCACCGCACGCACGCCGTCGTCGCCGCCACCGGGTACGGGTCGGGGGTGCCCGGCTTCGTGGCGCCCGGCCTGGTGGACCTCGACGAGCTGGGTCGCGTGGACGTGGCCCGCGACTACACGGCCGGCGCGGGCGGCCGCCTGCACGTGGGCGGCACGGAGGCGCACACCCACGGTGTCACCGCGCCCGACCTGGGCTTCGCCGCCTGGCGGAACTCCGTGATCCTCGCGCAGGTCACCGGCCGCGAGCCGTACGCCATCGAGCGACGGATCGCGTTCCAGACGTTCGGCCTGCCGGGCGGCCGGCCCGACGGCGAGCCCTCGACGCCCTGGTCGCCGCCCGAACCCGCCGCGGCCGAGCGGGAGGTGGCCCGATGACCGCCGTCGCCGAGACCCGGACCGCCCGCGGCGCCGGCACGCCCCGCACGTCCCCGGACGCCGTCGTCCTCGAGCCGGTCGACCCGGCGCGGGACGCCGCGACCGTGCACGGGTGGCTGACCCACCCGGCGTCGGTGTTCTGGCAGATGGGGCACCTGGGCGTCGCGGAGGTCCGCGACTACCTCGCCGACATCGCGGACGACGACCGGCAGGACGGCTGGCTCGGCCGCGTCGACGGCGTCCCCGCCTTCTACGCCGAGACCTACGACCCGGCCCGCGTGCTGCTCGTCGGCGTGCACGACGCCGCACCCGGCGACGTCGGCATGCACCTGCTCGTGGCGCCTCCGCCCGACGACCCGGCCGCCCGCGCGCCGGGCTTCACCGACGCGGTGATGGCCGCGGTCGTGCGCTTCTGCCTGGCCGCGGAGGGCCGCGGCGGGGCGCGCGTCGTCGTCGAGCCGGACGTGCGCAACCGTGCGATCGCCGCGAAGAACGCGGCCGCCGGGTTCCGCGTGCTGCGCGAGGTGGAGCTCGACGACGGCGACGGACCTGGCGGGCACACCAAGCGCGCGGCGCTGAGCGTGTGCGCGCGGGCGGACTTCGCGGTGTCCCCGCTCGGCGCCCTCGCCGGCCTCGGCGAAGGCGACGGCGCGGACCTCGCGCCGCACCTGCGCCCCGACGTCGCCGAGCACGCCCACCGGCACCTGGCCGCCAAGGCGCTCGCGGAGCTCGCGCACGAGCGGCTCTTCCGCCCCGAGCCCGACCCGGAGCCGGGGCGGTACGAGCTCGCGCTCGACGGCGTCACGTACCGGTTCGCGGCGCGGACGTTCGCGCTGGAGCACTGGGTGGTGGACCCGGCGTCCATCACGCGCACGGCGTCGTCTGGCGACGGCGCCGACCTGCCCGTGGACGCGCTGGAGCTGGTGGCGGAGCTGCAGCCCCTGCTGCAGATCCCGGACGACCTCGTGGCGACCTACCTCGAGGAGCTGTCCTCGACCCTCGCCGCCGCGTGCGCCAAGCGCGACCGCGAGCTGGCCGGTGCGTCCCCGCAGGTGCCGGCGCTGCTCACGGACCTGGTCCCGCACGGCTCCGGCGCCGGCGACGAGGGCGACGACGACCGGCGGCGGGCCGACGCGTTCCAGGCCACCGAGGCGGCGATGACCGAGGGGCACCCCGGTTTCCTCGCGAACAACGGCCGCATCGGGTTCTCCCTCGACGACTACCGGTCGTTCGCCCCCGAGCGTGGCGAGCGGATGCGCCTGATGTGGCTGGCGGCGCGGCGCGAGCACACCCACCTCGCCGTCGGCGACGGCCTCACCGAGCGGGAGCTGTACGGCGCCGAGCTCTCCGGCGCCGAGCGCGCCGCGTTCGCCGAGCGGCTGGCCGCGCGCGGCCAGGACCCGGCCGACTACCTGTACCTGCCGGTGCACCCCTGGCAGTGGCAGCACCGCGTGCCGATCACGTTCGCCGCGGACGTCGCGCGGGGCGACCTGGTGCCCCTCGGCCCGGGCGCCGACGAGTACCAGCCGCAGCAGTCGATCCGCACGATGTTCAACCGCACGCGGCCCGAGCGGCACTACGTCAAGGTGGCGCTCGCGATCCAGAACATGGGCTTCCTGCGCGGGCTCTCCCCGGCCTACATGCGCGGCACCCCGGAGATCAACGACTGGGTGGCGGGCGTCGTCGCGGGCGACCCCACGCTGCGCGACGCCGGGTTCGGCGTCCTGCGCGAGCGCGCGTCGGTCGGCTACACCGGCGACGTCTACCACCGCACCGCCCGCCCGAGCGCGCACCGCAAGATGCTCGCCGCGCTCTGGCGCGAGTCGCCCGTGCCCCGTACCGCGCCGGGGGAGCGGCTGGCGACCATGGCGAGCCTGCTGCACCGCGACGCGGCAGGGCGGGCGCTCGCCACCGCCCTCGTGCGGGAGTCGGGGATCGCGCCCGAGGCGTGGCTGCGCGCCTACCTCGACGCCTACCTGTACCCGCTGGTGCACTGCCTGCGCGCGCACGACCTGGCGTTCATGCCGCACGGCGAGAACCTGGTGCTCGTGCTGCGCGACGGCGTGGTGCGGCGGGTGTTCATGAAGGACATCGGGGAGGAGATCGCCGTCCTCGGGCACCGCGAGCTGCCGGCCGGCGTGGAGCGGGCGCGCGCCGTCGTCGACGCCGACCAGAAGGCGCTGTCGATCTTCACCGACGTGTTCGACGGCGTGCTTCGCCACCTCGCGGGCATCCTCGCGGTGGACGGCGTGCTGGGCGAGGACCGGTTCTGGGCCGTGGTGGCCGACGTGATCGACCGGCACGGGGCGGAGCACCCCGACCTGGCGGGGCGGATCGAGCTGCGGGGCCGGCGGTTCGCGCACTCGTGCCTCAACCGGCTGCAGCTGCGCAACACGCTGCAGATGGTGGACCTCACCGACCAGTCCGCCTCGCTGCTGTACGCAGGGACGATGGCCAACCCCGTCGCCCGCCCGGACGCCCCGTGACCCACCCCTTCGAGCTCTTCCGCGACGACCTCGGGGTGCCGCACGTACGGGCGGGCTCGGAGGCGGACCTGGCGTACGGGCAGGGCTACGTCACCGCGCTGGACCGGGGCTGGCAGCTCGAGGTCGACCGCTGGTACGGCGAGGGGCGGCTCGCCGCGCGGGTCGGCCCGGCCGGGCTGGAGTGGGACCGGTTCGCCGCCCGCGTGCGCCTGGCCGACACGACGCGCCGGGTCTGGGACGCGCTCGCGGAGCCGGAGCGGGCGTGGCTCGGCGCGTACGCCGACGGCGTGCGCGCCGGGCTCGACGCCGGCGGGCGGGACACGCCCGAGCGGGCCGAGCTCGCCCGCGCCCTCGGCGGCGCGGACCTGCCCGACGACGAGCCCTGGCGGCCCTGGACGCCGGTCGGCACGTTCCTGGTGCACCACGTGCTGTTCAGCGGCTTCCCGCACCTGCTGTGGCGCGAGCACGTGGCGCGCACGCTCGGCCCGACCCTGGGCGACGCGGCCGTCGGCTGGTGGGGCGCGCGGGACGGCGCGGGCGGCCCGTCGTCGGGGTCCAACGCGTGGGCGCTGCACGGCTCCCGCACGGCGTCCGGCGCTCCGCTGCTCGCCGGCGACCCGCACCGGCTGCTCGAGCTGCCCGGCGTCTACCAGCAGGTCCGGCTCGCCCGCCCGGGTCACGACGTCGTCGGGCTGGCCTTCCCGGGCGTCCCGGGAGTGCTGCACTTCGGGCAGGCGGTGTCGTCGGCCGGATCCGCCGAGACCGTCGTGGCCTGGGGCGTCACCAACGCGATGGCGCACCACGTCGAGCTGTACGCGGAGGGGTGCGACGCCGCCGCCGCGGGGGCGCGGGTGGTCGCGCAGGGCTCGGACACCGTGCCCGTGCGCGGCGGCGAACCCGTGGTCGTGCGCTGGGCCGAGACGCCCCGCGGCCCGCTCGTCACGGACCGGCACAGCCTCCGCTGGCCCGTGCGCGTCACCGCGGACGCCGGCGTGGCCGCCTGGCGCGCGCTCCAGCACGCGGCCACGGCGCGCGACGTCGCCACCGCGTTCGCCGGCTGGGTCGACCCCGTGGACCGGGTGCTCGCCGCCGACTCGACCGGCGAGGTGCTGCGCCTGACCGCCGGCCTGGTGCCCGAGGTGGCGCCGTCGGGCCGCGTCGTCCCGGCGACCGGCGGCACCCCGCCGGCGTGGCGACGGCTGCCCGCGCCCGCCGTCGTGACCGACGTCGCGGTGGACGCCAACCACCGCCCCGCGCGGACGGAGCACGACCTCGGCCACGCCTACGCCCCGCACCGGGCCGCGCGCGTGCGCGCGCTGCTCGCCGACCCGCCGCCCGGCGGGGAGACGGCCGCGGCCCAGGACCGCGTGCTCGCGGACACCCACGACGGCGGCGCGGCGGGGCTCGTCGCCCGGCTCGGGCCGGGCCCGTCCGTCGGCGCGCTCGGGGCGGCCGAGGCGGTCGGCGCTGTCGGGACCGCGGGCCGCGCTGCGCGGCTGCGCGCGTGGGCGGCGGCGGGCGCGCGGATGGACGCCGGCTCCGCGGACGCCGCGCTGTTCGCGCGCTGGCGGCACGCGCTGGTGCGCCGCGTCGCGGCCGACCCGGCCCTCACCGCGCTGCACGAGCCCCACGGCCTGCCCGAGGTCTTCGCGCCGTGGCTCGACGTCGTCGCACGCGTCGGAGACGCGCTCGCGGTGATCCTGGGCTCGGGCGTCGTCGACGACGGGCGCCTGGCCGCGGAGGCGCTCGCGGACCTCGACGACGTCGACGTCCACGACGAGCCGAGCGGCGACCACCCGGGCGACCACCCCGGCCGCCCGGTCGAGACGTGGGGCGACCTGCACCGCCTGGCCCCGCTGCACGCGCTGGGCCTGGTTCCGGGCGCGGCGGCGCCCGCGGTGCCGGCGGAGCACGCGCGTCCGCTGGGCGGGTCGGTCGACGCGGTCCGCTGCACGGCGGGCGTGCCCGGCGTGACCCACGCCGTCCTGCACGGGTCGGTCGCCCGCTGGGTGTGGGACCTGGGCGACCGCCGCCGCAGCCGCTGGGGAGTGCCGTTCGGCACCTCCGGCGACCCCCGCTCGCCGCACTTCGCCGACCAGCACCCCGCGTGGGCCGAGGCGCGCACCACCCCGATCGAGACCGACTGGGCGCGGCTGCGCCCGGAACCCCTGCCGACCCGACGACCCTCGGAGGACCGATGACCCGCGAGCCCACCGCCGACCACCCGACCGAGCTCACGACGACCGAGCCCGCGACGTCCGACCGCCTCCTGTCCGGGGCGCGCGGCGCGGAGGTGTGGCGCGCCGACGTCCCGGGCGCGGGCACGGTCTCGGCGCACGTGCTGGATCCGGTCGCCGACCTCGACGTGCTGCACGAGTGGGTCAACCGCCCGCACGCCGGGTTCTGGGGCCTGGCGGGCCTGAGCCGCGAGGACCTGAGCGCCACGTACGCGTTCGTCGACTCCCTGCCCACGCACCACGCCTACCTGGTGCGCTGGGACGGCGAGCCGGTGGTCCTGGTGCAGCTGTACCACCCGGAGGACGACCCGGTCTCGACGGCCTACGACGTGCGGCCCGGCGACCTCGGCATGCACTTCTTCAAGGGCGGCGACGGGCCGGCCGCGCGCCACGACGTCGCGCCGTGGGCCGTGGTCGGGCCGGCGGTGCTCGCCTTCGCGTTCGCCCGGCCGGGCACGCGCCGGCTGGTCGGCGAGCCGGACGCCCGCAACCGGTCCGCGGTCGCGCGCATGGCGGCGTTCGGCTTCGAGGCCGCGGGCACCGTGCGCTTCGAGTCCCCCCAGGGGCCGAAGGAGGCCGTGCTGGCGTTCTGCCCCCGCGAGCGTGCCGAGGAGCTCGTCGCGGCGGCGTTCGGCACCGCCGGCTGAGCCGGTGCCGGGCCGGCGTCAGGCCTGCGGGTCGGCGGGGCGGACGACGTCGGGCACGGGGCCGGTCGTGGTGCCGGGCACGAGCTCCACGGGGAGCGTGGTGCTGGTGGGCTCCTCGTCCGCGAGCACGCCCAGGACGGCGCGGCCGAGCGCGGCGCCCTTGGCCTGCAGCGGCTGGTGCACGCTGGTGAGCACGTCGGGGGAGAGCCACGGCAGGTCGATACCGTCGAAGCCCGCGACCGAGACGTCCTCGGGCACGCGCAGCCCGAGCTCGCGGGCCGCGATGACGGCACCCGCGGCGAGCAGGTCCGAGTGCGCGACGATCGCCGTCGGGCGCTCCGTCTCGGGCACCCACGCCCCGAGGATCTCCGTCGCGGCGTCGCGACCGTGCTCCACGAGGGACGCGGGCGTCTCCCACGAGATCACGGGCTCCACCGCGTCGCGGACGCCCGCGAGACGGTGCCGCGTCGACGTGCGGTCCGCCTGGGCGAGGCGCGCCGCGTCGATCGGGCCGGACCGCTCCGCGGCGTCGAGGGGCAGCGTGATCTCCGCGATGCGGGTGTGCCCCAGCTCCTGCAGGTGGCGCACGGCCAGGGCCGTGCCGGCCCGGTCGTCCAGCGCGACGAGCGGCGCGCCCTCGACCCGGCCGCCCTCGCCGACCACGACGGGGACGTCGCGGCGGCGCAGGGCCGCGAGCGTCGCGTCGTCGGTGAGCACGCCCCACACGAGCACGGCCACGTCCATGGCGGCGGACTCCAGCAGGGGGTCGACGGCGGGCACGGGCGCCGTCTCCTCGCCGTCGACGCGCGGCCCGGGGACCGCGCGCACGCCGGGGATGAGCAGCACGCCCAGGCCCTCGGCGCCGAGCACGTCCACGAGGCCGTCGAGCACCTTGACCGCGACCGGGTCGCGGAAGGCGCGGCCGGGCTGGTCGCCGAGGACGACGCCCACGATGCCGGAGCGTCCGGAGCGCAGCTGCCGGCCCAGCGGGTTGGGGCCGGAGTAGCCCAGCTCGGCGGCGGCGGCGAGCACCTTGTCGCGCGTCTCGGCGGTGATCGGTCCCGCGCCCGAGAACGCCAGCGAGGCGGTGGAGACCGAGACACCCGCGAGCTCGGCCACCCGCGCGAGGGTCGGTCGGGCGTTGCTGCGGCCCATGGGGCTCCTTCCGGCGAGGTCCGGGGCGAAGCCTACCCGCGCTGACCAGCGCGTGCTCGAATCGATTTGACCGGCGTGGCGGAATCCGGAAGCGTCGGACCGTGAGCACCGATCTGCCGCCCGAGCGCCCGGCCGCGCCGCCCGCGCACGCCGTCCGTGCGGCCTGGGCCGTCTTCGTCGTCTTCGTGGTCGCCGGGATCGGGATGGCCACGTGGGCCTCCCGCATCCCCGCGGTGCGTGACGGCCTCGGCTTCTCCGAGGCGGAGATGGGCGTGCTGCTGCTCACGGGAGCCATCGGGTCGCTCGTCGCGCTGCCGCTGTCGGGCATGATCGCCTCCCGCATCGGCGCCGGCCGCACCTGCGTGTCGTTCGCCGCGCTGGCCGCCGCCGGCTTCGCCGTCGCCACCCTCGCCGTCGACGGCGACCACCCGATGCTGGTGCGCGTCGGCCTCTTCCTCGGCGGCATGGGCGTGGGCATCTGGGACGCGGCGATGAACCTCGAGGGCGCCGTCGTCGAGCAGCGCCTGGGGAAGTCCGTCATGCCGCGCTTCCACGCCGGCTTCTCGCTCGGGACGGTCGCGGGCGCGGGCATCGGTGCCCTGGCGGCGCACGCCGGCGCCTCGCTGCCCGGGCACGTCATCACCGTGATGGTGATCGACCTGCTGGTGGTGGTGGCCTGCGTGCGGTTCTTCGAGCCGACGGCGGACGCCGCGGCGGTGGGGGCGCCCGCGCCGGACACGCGGGCCGACCCGGCCACGGCCGTCGACACGGGCACCGGCCACACCCTGCGCGACACCCTGGCGACCTGGCGCGAGTCGCGCACGCTGCTCGTGGGACTGGTCGTGCTCGCCGCCGCCCTCACCGAGGGGGCGGCGAACGACTGGGTGAGCCTCGCCGTCGTCGACGGCTTCGGCACCGACGACTCCGTCGGCGCCATCGGCCTCGCCGTCTTCCTGTGCGCGATGACGCTCGCCCGGCTGGCGGGCACGTCGCTCATCGACCGCTACGGCCGCGTGCCCATGCTGCGGGTGTGCGGCGCGGCCGCGCTCGTGGGCGTCCTCGTCTTCGCGCTCGTGCCGTCCCTGTGGGTCGCGCTGGTCGGGGTCGCGATCTGGGGCGCCGGCGCGTCGCTCGGGTTCCCGCTGGGCATGTCCGCCGCCTCGGACGACCCGAAGCGTGCCGCCCTGCGCGTCTCCGTCGTCTCGACGATCGGGTACTCGGCGTTCTTCGTCGGCCCCGCGCTCATCGGCTTCCTCGCCGAGCACGTCGGCTACCGCGACGCCCTGCTGGTGCTGGCCGTGCCCGTGGCGCTGGGGCTGCTGGTCGCCGGGGCGGCGAAGCCGCTGCCGGCCGCTCCCGACCCGGCGCGTACGCTGGGCGAGTGAGCCTGTCGACCCTGAACACGCCGTCCGCCGACGAGCCCGCCCGTGAGCACGACGGGCGCGAGACGGCCGCTCCGGCCCTCTCCGAGCTCACCACGCTGCGCGTCGGAGGCCCGGTCGACGAGTACGTCGAGGCGGAGTCCGAGGCCGAGCTGATCGACGCGGTGCGCGCCGCGGACGACGCCGGGCGGCCGCTGCTCGTGATCGGCGGCGGCTCCAACCTGCTGGTCGCGGACGAGGGGTTCGCCGGCGTCGTCGTGCGCGACGCGCGCCAGGGCCTCAGTGCCGACCTCGAGGACTCCTGCGGCACCGACGGCGCCTGCGGGGGCGCGAGCCTGCGCCTGCCCGCCGGGCAGGACTGGGACGCCTTCGTGGCCGAGGCCGTCGCGAACGAGTGGGTGGGGGTCGAGGCGCTGTCCGGCATCCCGGGCACCCTCGGCGCCGCGCCGGTGCAGAACATCGGCGCGTACGGCCAGGAGGTGTCCGGCGTCGTCGCGTCGGTGGTCACCTGGGACCGCGCCACCGGCAGCCGCAGGACCTTCACGCTCAGCGAGCTGGGCTTCGGGTACCGCACGTCGCTGCTCAAGCGCACGATGCGGGCCGACGGCGGGGAGGGCGCGCCCTGGTACCCCACGCCGCGGTACGTCGTGCTCGAGGTCAACCTGCAGATGCGGCTCGGCAGCCTGTCCGCGCCCGTCGGCTACGGCGAGCTCGCCCGGCGCCTCGGCGTCGAGGTGGGGCAGCGCGCGCCGTCGGCCGAGGTGCGCGAGGCCGTGCTGGAGCTGCGCGGCGGCAAGGGCATGCTGCTGGACGGCGTGGGCGGGGTGCCGCTCGGCGATCACGACCGCTGGTCGGCGGGGTCGTTCTTCACCAACCCGGTGCTGCCGGCCGACGCGGCGGACGAGCTGCCCGAGGACGCGCCGCGCTTCGCCGTGCGCTCCGCGACGCCGGAGTCGACGGTGAGCCCGAGCCTCGGCGTCGTCGACCCGACGCTCGTGAAGACGAGCGCCGCCTGGCTCATCGAGCACGCGGGGTTCACCAAGGGCTTCGGCGTCGCGGGCGAGCACAGCCCGGCGCGCCTGTCGACACGGCACACGCTCGCGCTGACCAACCGCGGCGGAGCGACGGCGGCCGACCTCGTGGCCCTCGCCCGCGCCGTGCGCGACGGCGTCCGCGACGCGTTCGGCATCGAGCTCGAGCCCGAGCCGGTCCTGGTCGGCACCGCCCTGTAGCCGGCACCGCCGGCCGGGTCAGTAGAGGACGACCGGGGTGCCCTTCGGCGTGCCCCACGAGTCCCAGAGCCAGTTCATCGCGGCGTTGGACACGCGCACGCAGCCGTGCGACGCGGGGTACGGCGGGATGGATCCCGAGCCGTGCACCGCGTACCCGCCGGAGAAGTACTTCGGCCGGTACATCGACCCCAGCTCCAGCGTGGACTCGTGCATGCCGTTGCGCTCCATGTACACGGCGTAGGAGCCGCGCGGCGTCGTCGCGTGGTAGCTGCGGCCCTTGGCCTCGTACGTCTCGCCGTTGCCCGACGACGCGTTGATGATCCGGGTGACCTTGCCGCCCTCGACGGTCATGAGCAGCTGCCGGTCGAGGTCGATCTCGATCGCCTTGCCCGACGACGTGTGCGCCTTCGGGCGGACGCCGTCGTCCAGCGCGGCCTGCGTCTTGGGACCCACGACGCCGTCACGGTACTGCCCGGCGGCCTTCTGCAGCGCCCACACCGCCTGCTGGGTGGCCGGGCCGAAGCTTCCGTCGGCGTCCTGGATGAAGTACCCGAGCTCCTGCAGCCGCTCCTGGAGCGCGACGACCCGCTCGCCGGAGTCGCCGTACTCGAGCATCTTGTCCCGCTCCTCGGCGGCCTTCTTCTCCGCCGCCTCCTGCTCCGCCTGCTCCTTCGCGGCCTTCTCGGCGGCCTTCTTCTCGGCCTCCTTCTTCTCCGCGGCCTTCTTCGCCTTCTCCGCGGCCCGTTCCTCCGCAGCGTCCTGCTCGGCCTGCTCCTCGGCGGCCTTCTTCTCCGCCGCCTTCTTCTCGGCGGCCTCCTGCTCGGCCTGCTCCTGCGCGTCGTCGGACGCCGACCCGGCGCCGTCCTCGGACGGGGGAGCGGAGGTCGTCGGGGCCGCGCCCGGCTCGGGCTCGGTCTCGCCGGACAGGGGAGCGCACCCGGCAAGGGTCAGGGCGAGCACCACCGGGACGCCGACGAGCGACGCCCGCAGGCGTCGCCTCAGGCTGGGAACCGTACGCATGGAGCCCCTTCCGCGCCGTCGGCGCACCAGGCGCGCCGCGGGGTACTACCGTGCCCTGCGGGTGCCCGGGGCGCGAACGCAGCGCTCCGTTCGTGTCGTGATCGTCACCGTGTCGTGACCTGTCGTCTGCCGTTCACCTGCTCAGACGCACGACGGAGGGAAAAGGTTGGGCCCGGCCCGCGGGGCGAGCGAACCCGTCGAGAACGCGGTCGGTCCCGCCGCCCTCGGGGGGCGGCGGGAC